>CAZQYK010000285.1:0-15791 GCA_964597285.1 uncultured Spirochaetales bacterium | reverse complement strand
ACGCGAGGTCGTACGAGGCCTCCACCTCGAGATGCTCCCCGCGCGGGTTCACGCGCGCGCGGCAGGCGCGGCCGCCGTTCATGTCGACGACGCTCCCGCCGCGCGTCGCGACCTCGCGCATCGCGCCGAGCGCGCTCGCGTCGCGATGGCGCACGAAGTCGACGACGATCTCGTCGCCGCGCTCGAAGGCGTTCGCGAAGTGCCAGACGAGGAAGGGCTCCGTGCGGAAACGCATCGCGCGCCGCGGATCGTCGATCGGCACGACGACGACTTCGCTTCCGCGCTCGGGACGCCAGTCGAAGAGGTGCTCGGGCCGCGCCTCGCCGAGCAGTGCGCGCAGCAGGCGCAGGCGCGTCGGCGCGAGCAGGAAGACGAGGTGTCGCTCCGTGGCCACGAAGTCGTGGACGATCGTCGGAGCCTCGAGGGGGAAGGACCCGAGCCGACGCGCGCTGCCCCGGTCCGGCAGCTCGAAGAGATCGACGACCGACCTCGCGCCGAAGCGCATGCCGAAGTTGTAGGTGGCGCCGCGCGCCGCGACGCGGTGCGGGTGTGCGGAGAAGGTCTCGACGGCCGCCCCGCTGAGATCCGACTCGCCGAGCGTCGCGAGGTCCTCCGGCGAGAGCTGCATCGGCTTCGCGGTCTCGACCATCGCGAACAGGCGCCCCTGCCAGAAGAGGACGTTCGTGTTCGCGAGGTTCTTGAGGCGTCCGGTGAGGTTGTTGACGATGCGCCGAGGGCGCGCGGCCGCACTCCCGAAGAGCGGGTGGCCGGCCGCGCGCTCTTCGCGCAGGCCCGCGCTCTCGATCACGCGGTGCGCGCCCGCGGAGCGCCCCGCGCCGAAGCGCACCGCGCAGATCGCGCCGTCGCCCTCGAAGAGGTGGTCGTACCGGCGCCCCGCGGATCCGAACAGCGCCGGACCGGTGCGGTAGAGGGTTCCGCCGAGCTCCGCGGGCAGGTTTCCCTCGACGCGCAGGGCCTCGAAGCCGTGCTCGCGCGTGGGCTCGCAGTAGAGCAGGGAGCGGGGTGTGGGTGCGTGCATCGCCGTTTCTCCTGCGGGCGCACAGAGCGGATAGCAATGCTATCCAGATAGCGGATAGTAGATCTATCCGCTATCTCCGGCCGATGCGACTCGCCGAGCTCGTGCGCCGCTCCCGCGTGCCGCGCTCGACGATCAAGTTCTACCTCCGAGAGGGGCTTCTTCCGGCGGGGGAGCCCAGCGGCCGGAACCAGGCCGAGTACGGCCCGAGCCATCTCGAGCGTCTGCGGCTGATCCGCGCGCTGCGCGAGGTCGCGGGCCTGCCGCTCGAGGTGATCCGGCGCGTTGCGAGGCAGCTCGACCAGGCCGCCGGGAGGGTCCGGGAGACCGACGCGGACCCGATCGGCGAGGCGCTGCACGCGATCTACGCGCTTCCGGATCGCGACCTCGCGCCCGACGAGCGCGCGGAGCTCGAGGCGCTGCGCGCCGAAGCCCGCGACTTCCTCGCGGCGCTTCCGTGGACGACGGGCGACGAGCGGCACTACTACGTCGACCAGATCGCCGACGCGCTGCTCCAAGTGCGCCGCCATCTCTACGCCGACTACGCGGTCGCCGGCCTCGCGCCCTATGCGCGCGAGGCGTGGCGGCTGTCCGAGATCGAGTACGCGCATGCGCCCGGCGGCGCGCGCGTGCCGCTGCGCGCGCGCGGCGACGACGTGGCCGAGCCGACCCGGCGCGCGATCCTCGCGACCGTGCTCTTCGAGCGCATCTTCGCCGCGCTGCGGCGCTGCGCGAACGCGATGCGCTCGATCCGGCTCAGCGAGGGGCTCGAGGTTCCGCCCGCCGACTGAGAGCCGTCGGAGCCGCAGCGCCGTCGCGACCTGCGAGCCGGCAGTGCCCCTACCGCTCCGAGGCCCCACCCGAAGGCTCGGCGGCCGGCGCCTCCCACATCGGGACGACGCGCTCCGGATCGCAGCTCTCGTCGACGATCCACTTCGCCATCCGGCGCAGCGGCTCGATCGCGTCCTGCGGCGTCGCGAGCGACACGTGGCACGCGTAGCCGAGCGACGTGAGCCTCTGCGCGCCGAAGAGCGGCAGCAGGTCGCGCAGCTCGCGCTTGAGCTTCTCCGGATACACCCCGACGGTCTGCGTGTAGGCCGTCACCGCGCCGGTCACGCGCTCGATCGAGTCGACCGGCACGACGTTCGCGACGCGGCCCGAGAGCAGCGGCGCGTAGTCGACCGGCTCGTCGAGCTGCGACACGACGATCGCGCCCTCGTCGCGCTCGCCGCCGATCACGCGGAACCACTCGTCGGCCATCCGCGAGGCCTTCAGGTGGTCGCGAAGCTCGCGGTCGACCCGCAGCGGAGGCGTGCTCACGTGCTCGGGCAGCGCGACGAGCGCGTCGTAGATCGCCTCGCCGAGCCGGTTCGCTCGCTCGACGCCGGCGGCGTCGCTGCCGCACAGCACGTAGATCACGCGCGCGCACGCGCAGCCCTCCTGGTTCGCGACGCCGACGTCGCAGGCCGCGCGCCGCGCGACCTCGCGCAGCGTCTCGTCGCTCTCGAAGGCCTCGGGGCCGATGATCGTCGCGCTGCGCTTCGGGTCGAGCGCGATCAGCTCGAGGCCCGGCTGGAGGTAGCGCGTGACGTGCTTCACCGACGCGTAGCCGCCCCACGCGACGATCTTCTCGACCTTCTCGGGCCGGTACAGGCGCTCCTCGACCTCGGCGTCGCCGCCCTTCCAGTACGCGACCGCGAGGTGGCGCGTCAGCGGGTGGCCCGGCGCGACCTCGGCGAGCGTGCGCGCGATCGCCATCGCCGTCAGCGGGTCGTTCGACGGGATCTTGACGATCGCGTCGCTGCGCGTGATCGCGTTGCGCAGGATCGTCGCGGCCGAGACGAGGCCGCCGTTTCCGGCCGGAACGTGCAGCGCGCGCGCGCCGAACGCGCGCACGCTGACGGTGCGGCCGTCGCGCAGCGTGCGCGGCACCCAGCCCTCGAGGTACTCGACCCCGATCCGGCTCTCGGCCACCTCGCGCACCGCGTCGCGCGCGAACACCGCCGGGAGGCCTACGTAGCTCTGGCGCAGCAGCGACGCCGGATAGCCCGACGCGACGAGCCCGGCGCGGTAGGCCTCCTGCACGTGCGGGTTGCGCTCGAAGTCGAGCGCGCGGCCGAGCGCGTCGAGCACGTCGAGGATCTCGTCGAAGGACACGGCCTGGAGGTCGGCGAGCGCCATCGGCGTCTCGAGCGGCAGGCGGTCGACGTGCACGCGCGGGTCGGGCGCCTCGAAGCCGGCGCTGTCGGCGCGGCCGCCGAAGGGCGCCCAGTCGGTTTCGACGAGCTCGCCGCGGACGAAGAGCGGGATGCGGAAGCTCACGACTCGAGCTCGCGCAGGAACGACAGCGCCTCGCTCTTGACCTCCTGCGTCGCCGAGCAGCTGATGCGGTCGTCCTCGACGCCCCGCTTCTCGCTGTAGCGCACGATGTCGTGCGCGATCGGCACGCTCTCGAGCCCGCACGGGCAGCGCCCGCTCCAGTCGATCGTGATCTCGTCGCCGGAGATCACGCCGCCCCAGTGGCTGCGGTTCAGCAGGTCGTAGAACGCGGCGCGGCCGGTGACGACGCCCTCGCGCGGCAGCGGCTCGCTCGTGTCGGGGTCGAGCAGGAAGGGGATCACCCAGGGCTGCACGTGGTAGCGCTTCTCGCGGCAGGCCCAGTGGAAGGCGCTGATCTCGCTCATCCCGTAGCCCTCCTGGATCTCGTCGACGCCGAGGAACTCCTGGATCACGCCCATGTAGTTCTCGGGCAGCACGAAGCCCTTCAGGCCGCCGCCGGTCAGGATCGCCGAGTCGGGCGCGAACACGTTCTTGACGCCGCGCTTCAGGCCCTCGGCGGCGAGCTCGTACATCAGGTTGTACGCGCCGGTCATGAACACGCGCCGGCCGGCGAGCCGCGTCGTGCAGCGCTCGAAGAAGGCCGCCATCTCGGCCGGGCGCCGCGCCTGCATCGCCTCGAACTCGTCCTTGCGGGCCAGGAGCTTGGGGTCGACCTTCACGCGGTCGAGCTCGCCGCGCGACGCCGCGGCGCGCAGCTGGCTCGCGAGGAACATCAGGTCGGTGCTGACCTCCTCGCTGTAGAGCGCGTGGAAGCGGCTCTCGTCGCCGCCGGTGAACGAGCGCTTCAGCATCGCGGCGATGCGCAGGTGGCCGAGCTTGCCCTTCGCGTAGTTGGGCCAGATCACGTCGACCCGAGGGTCGAGCTCGTTCGGCGTCGGCTCCTTCCCGAAGGTCTGGAACAGGAACATCTTCCAGAGCTCCATGTTGTAGACCGCGCCCTCGCGCTCCTTCGGGATGATCGAGATCGTGCCGGTCGTGCCCGACGAGGTGATCACCTCGAGCGGCGTCTGCGCGTCGAGGCGGTCGATCCAGTCGTCGATCGAGTCGCAGCCGGACACGTCGACGCCGGAAAGGTCGTGGCTCGTCAGCCGGTCGAGCCACTGCGTCATCCGATCGAAGCGCTTGCGCTCGAGCAGCGCGGCCGGATACGACTTGAAGGCCGTGTGCGGGAAGAGCAGCGGCACGACGTCGTCGAGCTCGCGGAGCGCCGAGATCTCGAGCCGGTCCGCGAGGCTGCGCAGCATCGCGATGCTCTCGCGGTGCTCGGCGAAGCGTCGCGCCATCGCCTCGCGCTGTAGCGCCGCGAGCTCCGGGCGCGGGATCTCGTGCATGCGCGTGATCGAGCGGTCGAAGAACGCGATCGGGTCGTTGCGGAAGAGGTCGACGTCGCGGGGCATGCGGGCTCCTGGGCTAGCGGCCGGCCGGCCGCGGTGGGGGGGAGGCGGGCGCCGTGAAGAGCGCGACGAGCGCACGCGCCGACTCGTCGAGCGCGGCCGCGAGGTCGTAGCCGTCGTCGGCCGTCCAGTTCACGAGCGCGGTGGTGAGCGCGCCGAGCAGCAGGTCGGCGAGCACCTCGGGCGCGAACGGCGCCGTGATCTCGCCGCGCCCGGCGGCGTCCGCGACGAAGCGCTGTGCGGCGCGGCCGAGCGTGCGCCCGCGCGCCGTCTCGCCGCCGCCGTCGCCGCGCACGTGGAGCATCTCGCCGACCAGCTCGCGGTAGAGCGGTCGGTCCTCGAGATAGGCGGCGATCTCGCGCAGCAGCTCCGGCAGGCGCTGGGCAACAGGGCGCGGGTCGCGCTCGAGCGTCTCGAAGAGCGCCGCGAAGCGCGCGGCGCGCTGCTGCGCGATGGCCGCGACCAGGTGCTCGCGCGTCTCGAAGTGGTTGAAGAAGGTGCGCGGCGCGACGTCGGCCCGGTCGCAGATGTCCTCGAGCTTCACCGCGCGCAGGCCGCGCTGCTGGAAGAGCTCGACCGCGGCGGCGAGCAGTGCCTCGCGGTTGCGGCGCCGCCGCCGCTCGAAGCGCGTGTCGGCGCGCGGCCGCGTGGCGGGCCCGGAGCGCCCTTTTCGGGCCGGAGAGGGCATCGGACGGAATTCTAGCGCTCGATTGCGTTCATATGCAAGATTGCATTCATCTGAAATTATGGCCTGCCGGGAATCGTCGCGGCCGCCGCGGGTGTCGTAATCCGCGCCTGACGGTTCGGCGGCCTAGCGGTCGTTCGGCGCGCATTCGTCGATCTGCTTGACCGCAAAGCCGCGTAGAATCTAGTTTCGTCGGCTCTTCGACGAGGGAGGCGCATGGCGCGGGTGGGTTCGCGTAGCGCGCGCCGGTGGATCGCACCGGCGCTCGCGGGGCTGCTGCTGGCAACGGCCGGCGCGCCACGCGCGGAAGAGGAGACGAGCGGCGAGCCGACGCCGGCCGCGGAGCCGGCTCCGAGCGCCGCTGCGAAGCCCGCGTCGAACGCCGCGAAGTCCGCAGGCGGCGGCGCGGCCCTGCTGCGCGAGGCCAGCGAGCTGCGGCGTCGCGCGAACGAGCGCGGCATCGAGACGCAGAAGCGCATCGACGCGCTCAGCGACAAGACCGACGAGCGCTACGCGCGCTACACGGCGGCGCTCAACCAGCTCGCGTCGCTGCGCACCTACAACGAGCGGATGCGCGAGCTCGTGGCCACGCAGGAGTCCGAGCTCGGCGGGCTGCGCGGACAGCTCGAGCAGGTCGAGGCCGTCGGGCGCAGCGTCACGCCGCTGATGCTGCGGATGATCGAGTCGCTCGAGGAGTTCGTCGAGCTCGACGTGCCCTTCCTGATCGAGGAACGGCACGACCGCATCGCGCAGCTGCGCCGCCTGATGATCCGGGCCGACGTCAGCGTCTCGGAGAAGTACCGGCGCATCATGGAGGCCTACCAGATCGAGTCCGAGTACGGGCGCACGATCGAGGCCTACCGCGGCTCGCTCGAGGGCGCCGCCACGGTCGACCCCGAGCTCGAGAGCGAGGACGTCGACTTCCTGCGCTTCGGCCGCATCGCGTTGATGTACCTGACGCTCGACGGCGAGAAGGTCGGCGCGTGGGACGCCGCGGCGCGCGAGTGGAAGGCACTCGACGCGAGCTACGCCGCGGAGGTGCGCGACGGGATCCGCATCGCGCGCAAGCAGATCCCGCCCGACCTCATCGCGCTGCCGCTGCCGGTGCCCGATGCGCCGGGCGGGGAGAGCTGATGCGCCCCTTCGCGCTGCTCGCGCTCGCGCTCGTGCTCGCGCTGGCGCCGGCGGCGCTGCGCGCCGAGGACGAGCCCGCCGGCGCCGCCGCGGAGGCCGGCGAGTCGGCCGAGGCCGCGCCGGCCCAGGAGGCGTCCGGCGCCGACGACGCGTCGGCCGAAGGAGACGGCGCGACGCTCGAGGAGGAGAAGATCACCGAGGACCCGACGGAGTTCCTCACGAAGCTCGTCGCGCGCGTGCGGCGCGAGGCGGCGGCCGAGCAGGAGCAGGACCGCGCGCGCGAGGCCGAGTTCCAGCGCGCGCTCGACGAGCAGACGCGGCTGCTCGAGGACACGCAGGCGAAGGTCGCGCGCGAGGAGGCCGCGAGCCTCGCGCTCGACGACCTCTACGCGCGCAACGAGCTCGAGCTCGAGGAGCTCGGGCTGCGGCTCACCGAGCGGATGGGCCAGATGGGCGAGCTCTTCGGCGTCGTGCGCCTCGTCGCCACCGACATGGGCGCCGTGACCTGGGACTCGATGACCAGCGCCGGCCTCGAGCCGCGCGGCGAGCTGCTGGAGCGGCTCGGTCGCAGCAAGGACCTCCCGTCGACCCGCGACATGCAGGCGCTGTGGTTCGAGCTGCAGCGCGAGATGACCGAGCAGGCACGGATCTCGCGATTCGTCGTGCCGGTGCGGCTCGACGAGGAGACGACCGAGCCGCGCGAGGTGTTGCGCGCGGGGCCCTTCGTCGCGATCTCCGGCGGTGAGTACCTGACCTGGCGGAGCGCCGAGCAGATGCTGCGCCGTCTCGAGCGGCCGCCCCCGCCGCGCTATGCGAGAACCGCACGCGACTTCCTCGACGCGAACGGCGCGGGGTTCGCGCGCCTCGCGGTCGACCCGAGCCGCGGCGCGCTGCTCGAGGCGCTGACCCGGACGCCGAGCCGCTTCGAGCGCATCCAGCAGGGCGGCTTCGTCGGCTACACGGCGATCGCGCTCGGCGTCGCCGCGCTGCTGATCGGCCTCGTGCGCTGGGTCGACCTGTGGCTCACCGGGCGACGCGTCGAGGAGCAGACGCGCAGCTCGCGCGCGTCCGACGACAACCCGCTCGGCCGGCTGCGCGCCGTCTACGAGGCCCACCGCCACGCCGACCCGGAGGCGCTCGAGCTCAAGCTCGACGACGCGATCCTGCGCGAGAGCGGCCACGTCGAGCGCTGGCTGTGGCTGGTGCAGACGGTGTCGATCGTCGCGCCGCTGCTCGGCCTGCTCGGCACCGTCACCGGCATGATCCAGACCTTCCAGGCGATCACGCTCTTCGGAGCCGGCGACCCCACGACGATGGCGAAGGGCATCTCCGAGGCGCTCGTGACGACGATGCTCGGTCTCGTGATCGCGATCCCGCTCGTGCTCCTCTACGCGCTGCTGTCGACGCGCACCCGCGCGATCATCGAGGCGCTCGAGGAGGGCAGCGCGGCGATGGTCGCCGAGAGCCTCACGCAGCGGAGCGGCGCCCGATGACGCGCTACGCGGTCTCGACGGCGCTCGCGCTGCTGGTGACCTTCGCGCTCTTCTGGGCGATGCAGGCGCTGATCAGCGTCGGCTACGAGATCCTCGAGGGCCGCAGCCAGATCAGCGTCGAGTTCGTGCGGCTGCGCCGCGACACGACGCCCGAGCAGATCAAGCGCGAGCCGCCGAAGCGCGAGAAGCCGAAGCAGGCGCCGCCGCCGCCGCAGATCAGCCAGTCGCGGAGCTCGCTCGACCCGGGCGAGGGCGTCGCGGCGATCGCGCCGCAGATCGACCCCAACTCGGTCGTGGAGGGCGGGATCGGCGGCTCGGCGGGCAGCGACCGCGGCGCCGTGCCGCTCGTGCGGCCCGAGCCGGAGTACCCGGCGTCGGCCGAGGCACGCGGCATCGTCGGCTGGGTGACCGTCGCGTTCACGATCGCGAAGAACGGCGCGGTGAGGGATCCGGTGGTCGTCGCGGCGCGCCCGGCGCGGATCTTCGACCGCTCGGCGCTCGCGGCGATCCGGCGCTGGAGGTACAACCCGAGGATCGAGAACGGCGTGGCGGTGGAGTGGCAGGACAAGATCACCTTCGAGTTCCGGCCGTGAGCAGAAGCGCGATGCGGCGGCTCGGGCTTCGCGCGCTGTGCGCGGCGGCAGCGCTCGCGTGCGCCGCGGCGCCGGCGTTCGCGCAGCAGCCGCCCGAGCAGCAGCCCGATCCGAGCGCGCGCCAGAAGCGTTGGGAGCGCCAGGATCTGCCCGATCCGGATCTGGCGAACCGCCCGCCGATGAGCGGGAAGAACCGCGAGCGCTACGACACGGCGCTCGAGCACCTGTTCGAGGAGCGCTACGAGGAGGCGAAGCGGGAGCTCGACAAGTCGTACTTCCGGCGCATGAACGTCGTCGAGCAGGCGAAGTTCCACGTGACCTACGGCCAGATCGCCGCCGCGATGGAGGATCGCGACGAGGCGCGCCGCCGCTTCCAGGCCGCGATCGACGTGCCCGAGGGCCTGCTGCCCGACGAGCGCGCCGACGCGCGCTTCAAGATCGCGCAGCTGTACATGCAGGACGAGGAGTGGGCGAAGGCCGCCGAGACGCTCGAGACCTGGTTCCAGGAGGCGCGCGACCCGAACGCGAGCTCCTACTACATCCTCGCGATCTGCTACTACCAGCTCGAGGCCTTCGACAAGGCGCTGCCGCCGGCGCAGAAGGCCGTCGAGCTCGGGACCCCGCCGCAGGAAGGCTGGCTGCAGCTGCTGCTCGCGCTGCGGCTGCTCGAGAAGCAGTACGCGGAGGCGGTGCCGATCCTCGAGGAGCTGATCGCGCGCTATCCGAAGAAGACCTACTTCACGAGCCTGTCGACGGTGCACGGCGCGCTCGGGAGCTACGAGGACGCGGCGGTGCCGCTCCAGCTCGCCTACGAGCAGGGCCTGCTCGGCGAGGAGGCCGACCTCGAGCGGCTCGGCCAGCTGCTGATGTTCCTGAACCTTCCCTACCGCGCGGGCGAGCTGCTCCAGGAGGGGCTCGAAGAGCAGAAGATCGAGGCCGACTCCGAGGTCCTCGCGATGCTCTCGAACAGCTGGATCGCCGCGCGCGAGTACGAGGACGCGATCGAGCCGCTCGAGCGCGCCGCGAGCCTGTCGACCGACGGCGAGCTCTACGTGCGCCTCGCGCAGGTCTACGTGCAGCGCGAGAACTGGGACGGCGCGACCCGCGCGCTCGAGAAGGCGCTCGAGAAGGGCGACCTGCGGCAGCCCGGCGACGCGCACCTGCTGATGGGCATCGTGTCCTACAGCGCGAAGCGGCCCGAGCAGGCGCAGCGCTGGTTCCAGAGCGCGAGCCGCTTCGACACGACGCGCGACGAGGCCGAGGTCTGGATCCAGCACCTCGAGCAGGAGCTGGCGGCGAAGGAGGCCGCGCAGCTCTCGGGCGGTTAGTCGGCCTCCGGCAGGAAGCGGAAGCGCAGGCCCGCGCCGCCGCGCCAGCCCCAGCGCTCGCGGTCGAAGGTGAAGGTCGCCGACTCGCCGAACTCGTTCGTCGCGGTGAGCGTGTCGTCGAGGTCGCCGAGCAGGTAGTAGCCGCGCCCGGCGACGTAGACGCTCAGCAGAAAGGGGCCGGCGTGCATCGTGTCTACCTCGAGCTCGAGCCCCGGGCCGATGGCGTGGATCGTCTTCTTCTTCGTCGCGGCGAGGTCGACGAAGCGGAAGCCGTTCAGCGTGCCGGGCTGTACCGGATCGGTGACCTTGACGGCGCGGTGCAGGCCGCCGATCAGGTCGAGCTCATGACGCAGATACTCTGCCGAGGGCTTGATGCGCAGCCGGCGATCGAACACGTCGATGGAGAACGCGACGCCCGCACCCGCCGAGAGGACGAGGCGGCGCACCTGCGCCTTCGCGCGACTGCCCTGGCCGGAGACGGTCTGCGGGGCGACGTCGAAGTCGGCCGGTCGCGGCTGCGGCGGCGCGAAGGGCCCGATCGACCCCTCGCCGGCGAGGTTGCGCTCGAAGCCGAACGCCGCCGCGACGTCGCCGCGGACGAAGAGACGCGGGCTGAGTAGCCGATCGACGAGGCGGGGCGTCATCAGCTCCAGCGAGCCGCCGACCAGCGGCGCGACATCGGTGTCGCTCGAACTGCTGTCGGGGCGCAGCTTCGGGTCCTGATTGTCACAGAGCTGTCCGCCACTCCCGTTGCATCCCTCCGGCAGCGGTGGGCCCATGATGTCGTTGCTCGTGACGGACCCGGAGCCCTTCTGGGTGAGCGCGTCGAAGAAGAGCGAGAACGACGGCACCCAGCGCTCGATCTCGTCGACGTCGGCCCGCGCACCCGGTGCGGCCGATACGAGCGCCGCGAAGGCGAGCAGGAGCCGTGCTGCGGGCCGGAGTGCGCGGGTCGGACGCATCGGCAGAGATTGGACCAGCGGCGCCGCCCCGAGCAAGGGGAGAATCGTACGCCCCTGGAAGGAACACCTTGCCTGATCAGCGCGCGACATCGTTTGACGGGCGGTGGCGGATGCGAGAAGATGCGCGCTTCCGACCCCGGGGATGGGGACTAGAGCAGGGATCTCCAGGGCGCACGCGCGCGATGCACCTTTCGCGGCTCTTCCGATCGCAACCGACACGAGGCGCGGGTGGCCTAGCGCGCCCGTTGCCGGCCGCGGTCGTGCTTCTCGCGCTGATCGCCGCGCTCGAGAGCCGCGCCGACGAGCCGCGCGAGGTGCTGCTCGCACAGGCGACGGCGGAGGAGGACGAGCAGGCGTCCTCGGCGCCGACGCCCGACGATGCCTCCGGAGCCGACGACGCTCCGCCCGAGACCGGCACGGTCTACGAGCCGCCGGCGGGCGTCGAGGTGATGCGCGTGCGCGGCCGCGGCATCGCGGCGATCGCGACCGAGGTGCCCGACTCGGTGACCCAGTTCGACGCGTCGACGATCCAGGCGCTCGGCGCGCAGAACGTCTCGGACCTCTCGAAGGTGACGCCGAACGTCAACATCGTGCAGCCGGGCGCGACCCAGGCGACCTTCTTCGTGCGCGGAGTCGGGCTCTCGGACTTCAGCTCGAACGCGGCCGGCGCGGTGACGATCTTCCAGGACGGCGTGTCGCTGAACGCGCCCGCGATCCAGACTGGCTCGCTCTTCGACATCGAGGACGTCCAGATCGTGCGCGGGCCGCAGGGCACCGGGGCGTTCCGCAACGCATCGGCCGGGGCGATCCGCGTCCGCTCGCGGCGCCCCACCGGCAACTACAGCGCGCAGCTGCGCTCCACGCTCGGCGTCTACGACACGATCGGCGACAAGGGCGCCGTCGAGGGTGCGCTGATCCAGGATTACGAGGGCGCGCTCGAGATGCCGATCGTCGAGGATCTGCTCTCGACGCGCTTCGCGTTCCGGCTGCGCGACTCGGAGCCGTACAAGAAGAATGGCTGCGGCGACGCGATTCCGTTCGACCAGCGCCTGGGTCGCCTCACGCCCGGGACGACGATCGACGACATCGACATCTGCGGCGAGGGTCGCAATCCAGACACGGGTCGCTTCAGCACGTTTCCGCCGGGCCGAGGTCAGATCTCGCTGATTCCGGAAGGCCTGCCGTCGGAGGTCGGCGACCAGGGCAACTGGGCCGCGCGCGGCACGCTGCGCCTGCAGCCGCGCGAGACCGAGATGGACTTCGTGTTGAGCTTCCACGGGAGTCGGCTCGATCAGTTCGCGGCGCTGGGACAGGCGATCGGGCTCAGCAACTTGGGCGGACTCGGGACGTTCTTCGGGGGGACCACGCGGGGCGGATATCGGGACGAGGACCAGGCCCCGGAGTTCAACTCCCTCTGTCAGGCCAACAGCGCAGGGCAGTGCACCAACCCGAACGCCGGCGTCCAGTTCGGCGACCGCCTGGCCTCTGGCAACCCGCTCGACGAACGGCCCTATCGCGGCGACTACAACCGCGTCGGCAAGGAGATTCGCGACGCCTGGGGAGGCTTCCTGTCCGGCGAGGGGAAGCTCTTCGACCTCGACCTCAGGGCGCTCGCCTCCTTCGACACCTACGATCGCCGCCAGGACCAGGACACCGACTTCACGCCCGACCTGCTCTTCGAGCAGACCTCGGAGGACGAGGCCTGGCAGACCTACGAGGAGCTGAGCATCGGGGGTGAGCTCGAGGCCGAGCCCTTCTCGTGGGAGATCGGCGCCTACTATCTCCACGAAGAGCTGGAGTTCGCGGCGGACACGCCGCTGCGTCTGAACAACTTCTTCTCCCGTGAGTACGAGCAGATCATCGACAGCTTCGGCGTCTGGGGCGGCTTCGAGTGGGACTTCCTCGACGACTTCACGCTCGGGGGAGGCGTCCGATACAACTGGGAGCGAAAGGAGTTCGACTACACGGCTCAACAGACGATCGTCGGCGCGATGCTCCCGTCGCAACGGACCCAGCAGTCGGAGACCTGGACGACGCCCACCGGCGAGATCGTGCTGACCTACTACGTCGACGAGGACGTCTCGACCTACGCGAAGTACAGCCGCGGCTTCAAGGCCGGACACTTCAACGCGATCGCGTCGGACACGATCGGGGACCCGCCGGCCGACCCGGAGTTCAACGACGCCTGGGAGATCGGCCTGCAGGGCCGCTGGCTCGACGGCCGGATCTCGATCCTGACGGCCTTCTTCTACTACCGCTACGAGAACTATCAGGTCTTCCTGTTCCGGGACAGCGCCGCCGCACCGCCCGCACTCGAGATCCTCAACGCCGAGGAGGCCGAGACCTACGGCATCGAGATCGAGGGCACGCTGCTGCCGCTCCAGGGCTGGGCCCCGCGCGCGGTCGAGGGGCTGCGCCTGTCCGCGAACTTCGGCTGGCTCCATGGCGAGTACCTCGAGTTCGGGACCTTCATCGAGCAGTTGGCGGCGGGTCAGGTCTTCCGGATTCCGGTCGACTTCTCCGGAGAGCCTCTTCAGAACGCGCCGGACTACAAGGTCAGCGGCACCGTCGAGTGGACCTTCGACCTCGGTCGCTACGGCTACCTCGTTCCGCGCTACGACCTGCAGTGGACCGACGACGTGTTCTTCGACGCGAGCGCCGGGCGCGGCACGGCCGAGCTCAAGGGCACGAACCCGTTGCCCGACTACGCGATCGGTCAGAAGGCCTACTTCCTCCACAACGTACGGCTCGCGTACCGCACGCCGACGGGGAACGTCGAGCTGGCCGGATGGATCCGCAACGTCGACGACCAGGTCTACAAGACCTTCGCCTTCGACGCCTCGACGCTGAGCCGCATCGTCATCAACTTCCCCGGCGAGCCGCGCACGATCGGCGTCGACCTGACGGTCAACTTCTGATCGCGCCGCGGGTCAGGGCAACGAGTAGCCGAGCGCGCGCAGCTGGTTGAGCTGGAGCTCGTCGAGCTCGAGGGTCGGCGGGGCGTCGCCCCACGGCGGCTCGCCCTCGAGGTAGGTCGCGACGCGCGCGCGCAGCTGCTCGGCGACCTCGGGCTCGTCTTCGAGGCGGTCGACGAGCTCGCGCGGGTCGCTCGTGTCGAGCAGGTGCTCGCGCTGGAGCTTGCCCTGAGGCGACAGGAACTGGATGTAGCGGAAGCCGCCGTCGCGGATCGAGACGTTCGGCGAGCGCTGCTGCTGGCGCTGGCCCCAGGTCTGGTCGAGGTGGGCGATCACCGGGGCGGCCTGCTCCGAGGGCGCGCGCTCGCGGCGCGCGGCGGCGACGATCTCGGGCACGCGCGAGCGGCCGTCGGCGTCGGCGAGCCCCGGCAGGCCGAGCAGGTCGAGCAGCGTGGGCCAGATGTCGACGTTCGCGGTCGGCTGCGTGACGACCGCGCCGGGCTGGAGGCGGAACGGGAAGCCGAGGATCAGCGGCACCTCGGTGACCTCGGGGTAGACGTCGCGCGCGTGGCCCTCGCGGCCGCGCTCGCCGAAGGCCTCGCCGTGGTCCGACGCGATCACGACCAGCGTCTTGTCGAGCAGCCCCTGCTCGAGGAGCTGCGTCAGCATCGCGTCGATGACGCTGTTCGTGAACAGGATCGCGTTGTCGTAGACGTCGACGTAGGTGGTGCCGAAGCGCGCGCTCTTCTGGTCGTAGGTGTACTCGTGCACGTCCATCAGGTGCAGGTACAGGAACCAGCGCTTCCGGCCGTGGATGCGCAGGAACTCGCTCGCCATCACGACGGCGTCGACGTCGGTTCCGCCGAAGGTCACCGTCGGGTTCTCGCGGCGCAGCTTCGGGTCGGGCTGCGCGGCGATCGGCGGGCGCGCGTAGACCTCGAAGCCCTGGTCGAAGCCGAAGTAGCCCTCGACCCAGCCGTTGCGCCAGATGCCGGCCGTGCGGAAGCCGGCCTCGCGGAGGATCTCGGCCGGCAGCACCGCCTCGGACGAGAGCACGTGGTCGAAGCGCGTGACGCCGCTGCGCGCCGGGTTCAGGCCGGTCCACAGCGACGCCATCGAGCACTTCGTCCACGACGACTGCGCCGTGTGGTGCTGGAAGCGCACGCCCTGCGACGCGAGCAGATCGAGCACCGGGCTCGTCGGACGCTGATAGCCGTAGCTGCCGAGGTGGTCGGCGCGCAGCGTGTCGATCAGCACGAAGAGCACGTTCAGGTCGTCGCGCTCCTTCAGCGCGAGGATCGCCTCGGGCCCCGCGATCGGCCGCGGATCGACGAGCTGCGCCTCCGGCGCGAGCCGCATGTGCCACCACGCGAGGCCTGCGAGCAGCGCCGCGGCCACCAGCCACGGCAGCGGTCCGCGCCAGAATCGCCGGGTCGGGAGCAGCGACATGGGCGCGGAATCTAGCGGAACGCGGCGCCGCGTGGCGGCTATACTGCGCGCCACGAGGCCCGGCCGCCGCCCTCCGATCGCGCGCGCGCGCGCGGCCGCTGCCCTAGCGCTACTCGTCGCGCCGCTCGGCTTCGGCTGCGGCCCGTCCGATCCGCTCGAGGAGGTCCGCGAGCTCCAGGAGCGCGAGCTCGACTTCGCGGCGTCGATCGAGCCGCTGCGCGAGCTGATCCGCGAGCGGCCCGACGACCCGGAGGTGCAGCTGCGCTATGGGGCCGCGCTGCTGGCGACCGGCCAGCAGCCGCTCGCGGTGTGGCCGCTGCAGATGGCGATGGAGTCGCCCGAGTGGCGCGACCGCGCCGCGCTTCCCCTCGCACACGCCTACGCCGCGATGGGCGCGCACGACGACGCGATCGAGACGCTCGGCGACTACCTCGAGCGCAATCCCGACGACGTGCAGGCGCT
>CAZQYK010000284.1:0-4979 GCA_964597285.1 uncultured Spirochaetales bacterium | reverse complement strand
AGCGGACTGCGGGCGAGCCGGCGCGAGGCCGAGCCGCGGCAGCAGCTCGACGAGCGCGTCCGGGAGCTGCTGGCGCTCGACGTACGCGTCGGCGCCGTAGAGCTCGCCAGGCGGCCGGCGGTAGCGCTGCTGGTCGTGGATCGCGCCGACGAGCACGACCGGGATCCCGCGCAGCTGCTCGTTGCGCTTCATCAGCTCGCAGATCTGGAAGCCGAACATCCGCGGCAGCGCCGCGTCGAGCACGACGACGCGCGGCAGCACGCGCTGGATCTGCAGGATGGCCTCGACGCCGTCGTGCACGAGCAGCGCCGACAGGCCCCAGCCCTGCAGCGCGTCGGCGAGCTCCTTGCCCTCGCGCGCGTCGGGATGGGCGATCAACACGAGGCGCTCGGGATCGGGCGGCGCCGGCGCAGGGCGCGGCTGCGTGCGCACCGCCGGCAGCGGAGCCGACGCGGCAGGACGCGGACCCGGCGCGCGGGCCGTTGCCGCCGGCGGCAAAGCCGACGCGTGGGCCTCAGCCGCCGGCGGCGGAGCCGACGCTTGGGCCTCAGCCGCCGGCGGCGGAGCCGACGCTTGGGCCTCAGCCGCCGGCGGCGAGGCCGGCGCGGGTCGCGGCGGCGCGGCCGGCTGGGGCGGATGGGCGGCCGTCGGCGGCGGCTGCACGCGGAACACCGTCTCGCAGCGCGAGCAGCGCAGACGCGCGCCCTCGGGCCGCAGCTTCGCGGTGTCGATGCGGTAGCGGGCCGCACACGTCGGACACCCAGCGATCATCGATCGATCCCTCCTGCGCCGCCCCCTACATGCGGAAGCGACGCACCTCCTCGCGCAGCGCCTCGGACTGCGCGGCCAGCTCGCGCGCCACGCGCTCGACGGTCTGCGTGGACTCCTCGTGCGCCGTCGTGCGGCCCTGCACCTCCTCGAGCACCGAGACCGCGGTCGCACAGGCCTGCGACTGCTCCTGCAGCGCCGCGTTGATCTGCTCGACCGCGGCGCGCACGCCCTCGACGCTCTCGCGGATCCGCCGCGATCCGCGCGCCTGCTCCTCGGTCGTGCCGCGGACCTGCTGCGCGACGTCGCGCATCGTGACCGCACCCTCGAACACGACGACGTTGCCGCGGTCCTGCTCGGCCGCGGCCTGGCGGATCTCGTCGACGCCGCCGCGCACCCGCTCCATCAGGTCGACGACGTGCCCGGCGGCCTTCGCCTGCTCGCGCAGCGCCGAGACGATGCCGGCGATGCGCGCCCCGCTCTGGCGCGACGCGTCGGTGATCTCCTCGAGCGCCGCGCCGGCCTCGGCCGACAGCTCGACGCCGCTCGCGACCGATGCGCTGCCCTGCGCGATCGCCCCGGTGGCCTTCTGCGACTCCTCCTGCACCGAGCGGATCAGGCCGCCGATCTCCTTCGTGCTCGCGAGCACGCGCTCCGCGAGGTCCTTGATCTCGTCGGCGACGACGCTGAACGCGCGTCCGTGCTCGCCGGCCTGCGCGGCGATGATCGCCGCGTTGAGCGCGAGCAGGTTCGTCTCGTCGGCGACGTCGTCGATCACGTCGACGATCGCGCCGATCTCGGCCGCGCGGCCGTGCAGGTTGCGGATCACCTCCTCGGCGGTCTGCGTCGTCGAGCGGATCGCCTCCATGCCGGCGATCGTCTCGCGGACCTTCGCGCGCCCGATCTCGGCGCGCTCGACGGCGCGCTCGGAGAGCCGTGCCGCCTCGGCGACCGAGGTGTCGACCTCGCGCAGCGAGCCGGCCATCTCCTCCATCGACGACGAGGTCTCCTCGGCGGCCGCTGCGAGCGTCTCGGTGTTCTCGGAGACCTGCTTCACCGAGCGCACCATCTCCTCGATCGAGCTCGACACCTCCTCGACCTTCGACGACAGCAGGCTCGCGGTCTCGTTCAGCTCCTCGCCCGACGCGCCGAGCTCGAGGATCGAGCTGCTCGACTCCTCGATGTTCTCGTTCAGCGCCTGGCTCGAGCTCGCGATTCCGGCGACCTGCGCGTTGATCTCCTCCATGCTCGACGCCGCACGGCGCGTGCCCTCGGCCTGGTCGGCCGTCGCCCCGGCGAGCGTGCGGCACACCGGGCCGAGGTCGCTCGCGCGCGCCTCGAGCCCGTCGGCCGACTCCGCGAGCGTCGCGATCGTCGCGCGCAAGCTCGTGTGCATGCGGTCGAACGAGCGCGCCAGGTCGCCCATCTCGTCCTCCGACTCGAAGAGCCGCGGCGGGCGCAGGTCGCCGGCGGCGAGCTGCTCGGCGGCCTCGCGCAGCACCGCCGCGGGACCGGAGATGTCGCGCGCGAGATAGTACGCGACGAGCCAGGCGAAGATCACCGAGCCGAGGACCAGCGCCGCGAGCACCCAGATCGACGCGGTGCCGCCCGCGTAGAGGTCCGACGCCGAGACGGCCGCGACCCACAGCGAGCCGTCGCCGAGCCGTCGCCACGCGAAGACCGCGCGCGCCGGCAGAGAGCGGCTGTCGCCGCGGCCCTGCCCCGCCTCGACGGACGCGCGCAGCGGCGCGACGGCCTCGTCGCTGAGCAGCGCCTCGAGCTCCGCGAGCGGCGCGAGCGTCATCGCGACCGGCAGCGCCCGCGACGCGAGGCGCTGGCGCACCGCGGCGACCTCGGCCGCGTCCGCGTCGGCCGGCAGCTCCTCGATCACCTGCGCGGTCCACGACAGCGCGAAGCGGTCGAGCGACGAGTGGCCCGCGTCGAGCGCGAGCAGCGCCGCGAAGACGACCGGCACCAGCGAGGTGCCGGTGACGACGATCATCAGCTTCGAGCGCATCGGCACGCGCGGCGCGAGCCGGCGCCGGCGCGCGGCGTCGCCGCCCGCCCGGGCCAACGCCTCGCGCACGCGGGCGAACACGCCGCCCTTGATCAGGAACGCGAGCAGCACGCCCACGCTGAACCCGGCGGTGACGCCGCCGGCGATCATCACCGCGGCGTCCCACGCGGTCCAGCCGGACGGGAACGCGAGCGCCATGCCGAGCGAGATCAGACAGGTCGGCGCGACCCAGGACAGCGCTGCCGAGACCGCCATGCGCTGCGGGAGCGCGAGGATGCCGTGGAACGCGCGCTCGACCTGCGTCGGGCTCGGCGACTCCGCGTCGAGCCAGGCGGTGACCGGCGTCATCAGGCGCCGGTTCGCGGCGTAGTTCACCGGAGAGCCGACCACCAGGTAGCCGAGGATCCCGTACGCGATCCCGGCCCACATCTGCGAGGTCAGCTCGAGCAGGACGCCGCTGAAGCCCAGCACGATCGCGAGCGCCGGCGCCGACAGCAGCGAGTTCAGCCGGACCGCGGCGACGACGAAGCCGCGGCCGCTCGGAAGCCCGTCGCGATTCATGCCGGCTCCTCCCCTCCGTCTCGCGCGGACCGGTAGACGCTCTCGAGCACGTTTTCGAGCGACAGCACGAGCACCGGCGGGGCGCCGGGCCGGCGCACCACGGCGCGCACCGCGTCGTAGCCCGCCTGCGTCGCGAGCGCCGGCGGGTCCTCGAGCGCGCCGACCTCGACCGACAGCACGTCCTCGGCGGCCTCGACGGCGAGTCCCATCACGAGCCCGTCGAGCTCGACGATCACGAAGCGCGCCGCGGCGCTCGGCTCGACGCGCTGCGCGCCGAGCGCGCGACCGAGGTCGACCACCGGCACGACCGCGCCGCGCAGGTCGATCACGCCCTCGATCAGCCGCGGGGCGCGCGGCAGCGGCGTCGGCTCCTGCCAGCGCACGACCTCGCGCAGCTGCGCGACGTCGATCGCGTGGAGCGCGCCGGCGACGCGGAACGCGCCGAGCGTGATCCGGTTCTCCTGGAGCGCCTCGGCGTTACGCATCGCCGTCGAGCTCCACGGGGGCGCCGTCGAGCTCCAGCACGCGCTCGAGGTCGAGCAGCGACACGAACTCCTCGCCCCGCGCGCACAGCGCCTGCACGAGGCCGGAGGCCTCTCCGGCCGGAGCGGCCTCGATCGCGTCGTCGGCGACGCGCAGCACCTCGCGCACCGCGTCGACGAGCACGCCGGCGACGCGGCCGTCGTCGGCGTGGACGACGACGATGCGCGTCGCCCGCCCGTGCTCGACGGCCGGCAGGCCGAGGCGCAGGCGCAGGTCGACGACCTGGAGGATCTCGCCGCGGAGCGAGATCACGCCGCGCACGGTGCGCGTGACGCGCGGAATCGGCGTCAGCGGCCGCATCCGCACGATCTCGCGCACGCTCTCGACCGGGATCGCGTACGGCGAGCCGGCGACCGTGAAGCACAGCAGCTGGCGCAGCCGCGCCGCCTCGGCGGGCGCGACGTCGCCGGAGCGGCGCGCCGCGTCGCGGGCCACGTCGTCCCAGCGGCCGCCCGCAGCCGGCGCCGGTCCCGGAGTCGAAGCGCCGCTCATGCCGCCTCCCGACGCCGCGTCGCGTCCTCGATCAGCGTCGACACGTCGAGCACCAGCACCGGGTTCTGGTCGCCGAGGTCGGTCGCGCCGGCGATGCCGCGCAGGCTCGAGATCGGCCCCTGGATCGGCTTGATCACGGTGTCCTGCTGTCCCTCGAGGCGGTCGACGACGAGGCCGATGCGCTGGTCGCCCATGCCCAGGACGATCACGAACGCCCGCTCCGGCGCGGCGTCCCGAGCGAGGTGGAACTCGTCGGCGAGGCGCCGCAGCAGCAGCGGGTCGCCGCGCAGGTTCAGCAGCTCGCGGCCCTCGGACACCTGCACCGCGCCCGGGTCGATCACGAGCGTCTCGAGCACCGCGTTGAGCGGGATCGCGAAGCGCTGGTCGCGCGCGACGACGATCAGCGACTGGATGATCGCGAGCGTGATCGGCAACGTCATCGCGAACTGCGTGCCGCGACCCGGCTGCGAGTCGACGTCGACGACGCCGCCGAGCGCGCTCAGGTTCGCGCGCACGACGTCCATCCCGACGCCGCGGCCGCTGGTCTCGGTGACCTGGTCGCGCGTCGAGATGCCGGGCGCGAACAGGAGGTCGAGCG
>CAZQYK010000283.1:0-3750 GCA_964597285.1 uncultured Spirochaetales bacterium | reverse complement strand
TGAGGAATGCCACCAGAAGGTCCGACTCTCCGCCGGTGCGCGACCGCTGGCGCAGGGCGAAGACGAGCGCGATGAAGAAGGGCAGCGACGCGTACGCGTAGGCGGAGAGGAGCGTCAGGACGGGCGCCGCGTGGAAGAGGCGCGCCATTGCGAAGCTCGGTGACACTCCGTAGGTGGCATCCGTCGCGTAGATCGCCGAATCGAGGATCCGAGGCGAGGCGACGACGGTGAGCTGTAGGTACGCTTGAGAGACCCAGACGAACGCCGGCAGCAGCAACGCGACCGCGAGCCGCCAGCTCGCGCGCGCGTCACGGCGGTCGCGCGCCCAGTCCCAGACCAGCGCAGCCAGCGAGACGAGCCCGATTCCGCGTGAGCCGAACGCCCGGGCGCGGTCCATGGTGGCGCCTGATGCCGCCCATCCCACCGCGCCGAGTGCGATGCCACCGAGCAGGACACCGAGCCGCAGCCACGGATCGCGCTCGTTGGCGACGAACAGGGCGTACGCGCCCAGCAGGGCGAAGGTCAGGAAGGTGAGATCGACGATCTCCCGATTCCACACCGCACCCGGCGTCACGCCGCCGAGATCGAGCGCGCAAGCACCGAGTGCCGCGAGCGCCGTCGCCCAGCCGACGATCCGCAGCCGACGATGAGGTTCGTAGTTTGGCGACGTCGTCATCACGGCTTTCCTTGGACAGACTGGCGGGTCCTGGAGCTACCTGGGTTCCGTGGACAGTTCTCCGCTCCTGGGCGGCCCGTTACCCCTCGTCTCCGGCGATTTCCCACTGCGGGATCCGCAGCGCGCGGCCCGTCGCGGGGTCGGTCGCGTCCTCGAAGACGGCGCGCACCTTCTGTCCGATCGCGACGGCGTCGGGCGCGCAGCCGACGACGTTGCCCTGGACGTTGCAGCCGGGCGCGCCGTCGACGGAGACGATCGCGATCACGTACGGCACGCGGTCGGCGAGCCCCGGGTGGACGGCGTGGTGCACGACCGCCGCGCTCTCGACGCGGCCGGTGCCCGGCATCGCCCGGAACGAGAGCCGGGTCCCCTGACAGGAGCGGCAGACGTCCTCGGGCGGGTGCTGCGCGCGGCCGCAGTCGTCGCAGTGCTGGATCTGGATCGAGCCGGCCGTGAAGTACGGCGTGCTGTGCGGCGTGAGGATCGGGAGGATCCAGTCCGGGCCGAGGTGACGCTCCACGCCGTGCCTCCTCAGGCCGCCGCGCCGAACAGCACGGCGCTGCCCGGCGCATAGCCCGGGCCGCCGACCGCGAGCGAGAGCGCGACGTCGGCGACCTGGCAGTTCGAGTCGCCGCGCGCCTGCCGCACCGCCTCCACCACCATCTCGAGGCCGTGGATGTAGGCTTCGGCGAGGTTGCCGCCGCTCGTGTTGAACGGGAGCCGCGCGTCGGGGCCCTCGAGCGCGCCGTCGGCGACGAAGGCCTCGACCTCCTCGGGCTTGCAGAAGCCCATCTCGCAGAGCGCCATCAGCACCGGGCCGGTGAAGTTCTCGTACATCTGCACCACGTCGACGTCGGGGGGCCGCACGCCCGCGCGCTCCCAGATCGCCCGGCCGACGCTCTCGTAGTACATGCCCGGGAACCAGCGCGGCTGGAACGACGGCAGCCCGATGTCGGGGCCGAGCCCCTGCGCGGTCGCGAGGATCGGGACGGCCTTCCCGGGCAGGTCGCGCGCGCGCTCGGGGGTCGTCACGACGAGCGCTGCCGCGCCGTCGTTCTCCATGCAGCAGTCGTAGAGGTGGAAGGGCTCGACGATCCAGCGCGACGCGTGATAGCGCTCTCGCGAGAGCGGCCGGCCGTACTGCACCGCGCGCGGGTTGCGCTGCGCGTTCGCATAACACGCGAGCGACACGCTCGCGAGCGCCTCCTGCGAGACGCCGTGATCGTGCATCCAGCGCGCCGTCTGGAGCGCGCACTCGTGGGCCGGCGTCATCAGGCCGTACGGGAGCCCCCACGCGAGCCCGGGCGGCCCGTGCCCGGCGACCAGGTTGCTGCCCGAGCCGAGCCGGTAGAACTGGCCCTGCGCGAGCGCGCGGAACGCGACGACGGTGGTCGCGTAGCCGCCCGAGACCGCGGCGTCGGCGAGCTGCAGCGACGCCGTCGAGTTGTTGCCGCCGCCGGCCCACGGCGTCGCCGACCAGCGCAGCTCGTCGAGGCCGAGCGCCGCGGCGACGCGGAGCGGATTGTTGCGGTCGTCCATGTACGACACGAGCCCGTCGATCCGAGGCAGCTCGATCCCGGCGTCGGCCGCGGCGTTGCGGATCGCCGTGCACGCGAGCTGGAACTCGCTGTGCGGCGACCCGCCGCGCTTGTAGTACGCCGACTCCCCGACGCCGACGACGACGGCCTGGCCCTGCATCCGACCTTCCGGCGCTCGACGCGGCGCTCAGCGCGGGTCGGCCTGCGGGCCGCGCACGAGCGCGCCCGGCCGCGCGCCGGTGGCCTCGCCGTGCTCGCGCGTGACCGCGCCGGAGACGATCGTCGCGACGTAGCCCGACGCGCGCTGCAGCAGCCGTCGCCCGCCGGCCGGCAGGTCGTGGACCATCTCGGGGTTGTGCAGCGTCAGCGCGCCCAGGTCGATCAGGTTCAGGTCGGCCTTCATCCCGGGCGCGACGAGGCCGCGGTCGCACAGGCCGTAGAGCTCGGCCGGGTCGCGCGTCATCCGCTTCACCGCGAACTCGAGCGGGATCCTCGGGCCGCGCTTCCGGTCGCGCACCCAGTGCGTGAGCATGAAGGTCTGGATGCTCGCGTCGCAGATGATCCCGCAGTGCGCGCCGCCGTCGCCGAGGCCGAGCACCGCGCGCGGGTGGTGGATCATCTCGTAGATCGGGTCGCAGCTGCGGTCGCTGTAGTTCAGCGCCGGCAGCAGGAACATCGCGCGGCCCCCGTCCTCGAGCATCCGCTCGTAGAGCAGGTCGAAGGGGTCGCGGCCCTCGCGCGCGGCGGCGGCGGCGATCGTGTCGTCGGCGGTCGGCTCGTAGTCGGGCGGCGTGCCGAGGACGAAGATCGTCGCCGGGTCGGCGCCGATCCGGCTCATGAAGTGGTCGTCGATGCGCTCCTCGCGCAGGATCCGCGCCCGGCGCTCCGGGTCGCGCAGCGCCGCGACGCGCTCGGCGAGCGGCAGCGCGGCGATCTCGCGGTACGAGGGCTTGCCGCTGAACGAGTGGAAGTCGCTCTGCAGGCCCATCATCAGGCCGAAGGGCCGCCCGGCCACCTGCGGCACGATCCACGCGCCCTGCTCCGCCGCCTCGACCGAGAGCGCGAGCTGCTCGCGCCACAGCGTCGGCGCGGTGTCGACCTGGAGCATCGCGAAGGTCACCGGCCGGCCGATCTCGGCCGAGAGGCGCCGCATCCAGTCGATCTCGCGCACCGGCGCGACGACGTCCTCGCCGGCCGCGCCGGCGCCGGCCACCTCGAACACGCCGCGGCCGAGCTCGCCGAGCACGCGGCCGAGGCCGAACAGCTCGTCCTCGGCGGCGAAGGTGCCCGGCACCGGCTCGCCGTCGAGCGCGCGATGCGCGATCGTGCGCGAGGTCGAGAAGCCGAGCGCGCCGGCGGCGACGCCCTCCTTCACCAGCGCGGCCATGGCGGCGATGTCCTCGGCGCCGGCGGGCTCGTTGTTCGCACCGCGCTCGCCCATCACGTAGGTGCGCACCGAGCCGTGGGGCACCTGGGTGCCCACGTCCATCGCGAAGCGGCGCTTCTCCAGCGCGTCGAGGTACTCGGGGAAGCTCT
>CAZQYK010000282.1:0-13961 GCA_964597285.1 uncultured Spirochaetales bacterium | reverse complement strand
CGCGCCGATGCCGTCGGAGCCGGCCCGCAACGCGGCCCGCTCGATCACGCTCTCGAGCTCGCGCACGTTGCCCGGCCACGCGTAGGCGACGAGGCGCTCCAGCGCGTCGGCGCTCGGGGAGCCGCGCGGCAGGCCGAGCCGGGCGCTCGCGCGCGCGGCGAAGTGGTCGGCGAGGAGCGGCAGGTCGCGCGCTCGCTCGCGGAGCGACGGCACCGCGAGGCGCGCGTCGCGCAGCTCCGCGTAGAGGTCCGCGCGGAGCGAGCCGGCGGCGAGCGCGTCGTCGATCGTCGGCGTCGCGGCCGCGATCACGCGCGCGTCGACGCGGCGCGCCTTCGCGGCGCCGGGCGGGCGGTGCGCCTCGCCGCGCAGCACCGGGAGCAGCGTGTCCTGGAGCGCCGGCGGGAGCCGGTCGAGCGCGTCGACGACCAGGGTCCCGCCCTCGGCCTCGTCGAGCAGGCCGCGGCTGCCGACCGCGACGCCGGCGGCGGGATCGGGCGCGCGGCCGACGCGCTCGGCGGCGAGCTCGGCCTCGCCGGCGTCGCCGCAGCGCAGCGCGACGAAGGGGGCGAGGCGGCGCGCCGACTGGGCGTGGATCGCGCGCGCGAGGCCCTCCTTGCCGGTACCGGACTCGCCGACGAGGAGCAGCGGGCTCGCGTGCGCGGCCGCGCGCTCGAGGCGCTCGAGCAGCGCGATCATCGGCGCCGACGCCGCGACGATCGGGCGGTCGCCGGCCGCGTGCTGCCACACGCGCTCGAGGCGGGCGGCGCGGCGGCGCAGCCGTTCGAGTCGCTCGGCGCGGCGCCGCGCGAGCGCCACCGCGGCCGGCGCGTAGGGCGGGGCGAGCACGTCGTCGGCGCCGCGCTCGAGCGCCGCGGCGGCGAGCGCGGGGTCGTCGCGCGGAGCGATCGCGACGTGGGCCGCGTCGGGCAGCGCGGCCGCGATCCGCGCGGGCAGGCCCGGCCCGTCCTCTCCGGGCAGATCCAGCGCACACAGCACTGCGGCGAAGCGGGAGCGTGCGAGGGCGGTCCACGCCTGCGCGGCATCGGCTGCGCAGGTCGCTTCGCAGGGCTCTCCCGCCAGCGCGAGCAGCAGGCGCTCGCGCCGCGCGGCGTCGGAATCGACGATCAGCAGAGGGCCCGGCACAGGGGGGTGTATCGGATCGGCAAGCGGCGCGCGTGAGGCGCCCGCGGTGCCGGCTCGCTGCGCGTCCGTTGCGGCCGCCGCGGAGCCTCAAGTCCCCGAAACCGCCCGCCGATACGCGCGAAGCCGCCGTTGAGCCGTCGAAAATCCGCTGCTGCTGGGGGGAGAGGTGCCGAGCAACAACGTACAGCGCTACCGCGAGGCTCAGATGATGAGCAAGGCGGAGCTCGCCCGAAAGGCCGGCTTGTCGACGCTGACGATCGACCGCCTCGAGGCGGGGCGGCCGTGCCGGCTGGACACGAAGCGCAAGGTTCTGCTCGCCCTCGGCCTGCGGGTCACCGACAAGGACCGGGTGTTCGGGGTCGGCGACGACGACCAGGCCGCGATCGGCGCGATGCCGCTGGCGGTCGAGCAGCGCTCCTAGCGCCGCGATCGAGAGCGATCCGGGGGGTCCGACGTGAAACTGAGTCTGCCGAGCTTCAAGTCCAGGTCGATCGTGGGACTCGACGTCGGCTCGTCGGCCGTGAAGGCGATCGAGCTGACGCCGAAGGGCAAGTCCGGGAGCTTCGAGCTGACGCACCTCGGCGTCGCGCCGGTGCCTTCCGAGGCGATCGTCCAGGGCGCGTTCCTGAACGCGAGCGCGATCACCGACGCGATCCGCGAGGCGCTCGACTCCGGAAAGATCAAGAGCAGGTACGTCGCGGCGGCCGTGTCGGGCCACTCGGTGATCGTCAAGAAGGTCAGCCTGCCGACGATGACCCGCGACGAGCTCGACGAGCAGATTCGCTGGGAGGCGGAGCAGTACATCCCCTTCGACGTCAACGAGGTGAACCTCGACTTCCAGATCCTGGACGCCGGCAACGACGACGGCCAGATGGAGGTGCTCCTCGTCGCCGCGAAGAAGGACCTGATCGACGACTACGTCCAGGTGATCAGCGAGGCGGGCCTGGTCCCGGTCGCGATCGACGTGGCGGCCTTCGCGGTCGAGAACGCCTTCGAGGCCAACTACACGGTCTCGAGCGGCGAGACGATCGCGCTGGTCAACATCGGGGCGCAGGTCGTCAACATCAACATCATCGCGAACGGCGTGCCCTGCTTCACGCGCGACATCACGACCGCGGGCAACCAGTACACCGAGGAGATCCAGAAGGCGCTGGCGATCAGCTTCGAGGAGGCCGAGCGAATCAAGCTCGGCGGGCGCGGCGCGCAGAGCCAGGACGTGGTGCCCCAGGAGGTCGAGCACGCCGTGCAGGCCGTGACCGAGACCGTGATCGGCGAGATCAGCCGCTCGCTCGACTTCTACGGCGCGACGAGCGCCGACAGCCGCATCGAGCGCGTCTATCTCGCGGGCGGAACCGCGAAGGTGTCGGGCCTGGTCGCGGCCTTCCGCGAGCGCACCGGCCTGCCGGTCGAGGTGATGAACCCGCTCGCGCGGATGCTCCCGACGAACCGATTCGAGTCCGACTTCCTCGACGACCTCGCGCCGGCGCTCGGCGTCGGCGTGGGACTCGCGCTGCGCGAGGCGGAGGCCCGATGATCCAGATCAACCTGCTCCCGGTCCGAGAGGCCAAGCGCAAGGCCGACCTGCGCCAGCACGTGCTCCAGCTGCTGCTGGCGCTGATCGTGGTGAGCGCCGGAATCGCATACACGCACTCGCACATGCAGGAGCAGATCACGACCGCCCAGAACCGGGTGCGGCAGATGGAGAAGGACATCGAGCGCTTCAAGCCGCAGCTCGACCAGGTGGCGGCGTTCCGGCAGAAGAAGGCGGCGCTCGAGAAGAAGATCGAGATCATCGAGGGCCTCGACCGGGCGCGCACCGGGCCGGTGCGGATGATGGACGAGCTCGCGACCCACACGCCCGAGCGCCTGTGGCTGTCGACGATCACGACGAAGGGCGCGTCGATCACGCTCGACGGCCAGAGCCTCGACAACGAGCTCGTGGCGGTGTTCCTCGGCTCGCTCGGCGAGTCGCCGTGGTTCAAGAACGTCGACCTGAACGGAACCGAGCTCGCGAACGGACCCGACGGTCTGAAGGTCGTGAAGTTCAAGATCGAGGCGTCGATGGCGGCGCCGCAGAAGAACGAGGGCTGAGCGGATGGACGTTTCACCGGGACTCGAAAGTCGGCTCGAGCAGATCGCGAAGCTGCCGCGCGGAGCGCGGCTCGGGATCATCCTCGGCATCTCGCTCGGCATCGCCGCCTTCTACTACTTCAACTTCTATCAGCCGCAGGACGTGCAGCTGACCCAGCTGCGCGCGAAGGAGCTCGAGCTCCAGCGCAAGCTGTCGGAGGTGCGCTCGATCGCGGCGAACCTCGCGGCCTTCGAGGCCGAGATCACCGGGCTCGAGGCGAAGCTGGCCGCGGCGCTGCGGCAGCTTCCGAACGAGAAGCAGCTCGAGGTGCTGCTGGCCGACATCAGCAACCTCGGCAAGACGGCCGGCGTCGAGATCAAGTCGTTCAAGCGCCAGCCGGAGCAGGTGCACGACTTCTACGCCGAGGTGCCGATCGCGATCCAGCTCGAGGGGACCTACCACGAGGTGGCGCGCTTCTTCGACTCGATCTCGCGGCTTCCGCGGATCGTCAACATGGGCGCGCTCCAGATGAAGGTCGCGTCCGACACGGCCGTCGAGACCCGTCTCGGGGTGAGCGGCACCGCCACCACCTTCCGCTTCGTGGGCAACGGCTGAGGCTGGGCATGGGCAAGCGACGACGTTCCGGGGGAGGATGGGCGCTCGCAGTCGGCGCGACGCTCGGCACCGCGTTCGGCTGCAGCGAGCAGACGACCGGCCCGACCACGGCCGACTTCGAGAAGGCCCGCGAGGAGAGCGCGCAGGTCGCCAAGGCCGCGGCACAGCCGCCGGCGCCGGTCGCACCGGTCGAGCCCGCGGTGATGCAGGTCGGCGGCGTCGAGCAGATCGCGCGCAGCTACACCTACGACCCGACCGGCAAGCGCGACCCGTTCCGCAGCTTCGTCTGGGAGCGACCCGACAAGCTGCTGCAGGTCGCGGAGGCCGGCCCGCTCGGCCAGTTCGACCTGAGCCAGCTCGAGGTCGTCGCGGTGGTCTGGCGAACCGGGAACGCCCGCGCGCTGGTCGAGGACCCGTCGGGCGACACGTACATCATCGCCGAGGGCGCGCAGATCGGGAAGAACCAGGGTCGCGTGCTGACGATCGACGACAACTCGGTCGTCGTCAAGGAAATCTACGTCGACTACCTGGGCCAGGAAACGACCAAGGACGTCGAGATGACCATGCGTCGGAACGAGGGGGGATGAGTTCGATGCGGGGTAGCAACACCTTCCGGCTCCGGATTGCGATCGGCGCGTTCTGCGCTGCGGTCGCCGTCGGGGCCCTTTCGTGCGCGGGCTCGAGCACGCCCCCGGCCGAGGGCGGCGCGGCGAGCCAGGTCACCGACGTCCGGGTCGAGTCTTCCGGAAACGGCTCGATGATCACCGTCGTCGGGCCCCGTGAGCCCGTCTTCACCGCGTTCCAGCAGAGCGGCCCCGACCGCGTCGTCGTCGAGCTCGTCGACGTGACGCTCGCGCCGCTGCCGGCGTCGGTCGCCGTCTACGACGGCGTCGTCGACGAGGTGCGGATCGAGTCGATGGGCGACGCCGACTCGGCGATGGCGCGGCTCGAGATCGCGCTGTCCGGACCGGCCGACTACGAGGTCCGGATGGGCGACGCCGGGCTCGTGATCGAGGTGGTCTCGCTGGCCGAGATGACGGCGATGGGCGACGAGGCGTGGAGCGCCGAGTCGGCCGACTCCGACGTGCCGCCGGCCGACGATCCGTGGGCGATGCCCTCGGCCGAGGCGCCCGCCGCCGACGGCGAGCCGGGGTCGGCCGATGCCGCAGCGAGCGCGTCCCCCGCGACGGTGCTGTCGGCGGTCGAGGCCCGCCGCGTCGGCGACGGCTCGCTGATCCGGCTCGCCGCCGACGGCAGCGTCGAGAGCGCCGAGGCGTTCACGCTCGAGGACCCGGCGCGGCTCGTGATCGACCTGCCCGGGATGAAGAGCCAGGTGAAGCAGGCGCAGGTCGAGGTCGGCTCGCCGCAGGTGGCGCGCGTGCGCGTCGGCGCGCATGCCGACAAGGTGCGCGTGGTCGTCGACGGCGGCGGCGCGACGGCGCCCTTCGAGGGACGCCGCGTCGTGCCGGTCGCGACCGGCCTGGTCGTCGCGCTCGGCTCGGGCGCGGAGATCGAGGCCGAGCTCGCGCGCATCGGCGCGATGCAGCCGGCGCTGGCCGCGATGCCGGCCGCCGACGCGACGGAGTCCGAGCCGATGGCCGCGATGCCGGCGGCGAGCGACGTCGAGTCGATCGACGACTCGTCGGAGTGGAAGCCGGCCGCGAAGGGCGCCGGCGGCGCGCCGGTGATGGTCTACGGGGTCGAGCTCGACATGAACGCCGAGCGCGACCGCGTGGTCGTCCTCGCCGCCGAGCCGATCGACTATCTCGTGTACGAGCCCGACCCCGAGACGGTCGTGCTGAGTCTCTCGAACACCTCGCTGGCGCCGGACGCCGCGGTGCGGATCGCTCCCGAGTCGGCCGGAGCCGTGTCGCTCGTGACGGCCTTCGAGCAGCCCGAGGTCGCGACGCCGGAGGTGCGCGTCGTGGTCAAGCGGGCCGCGAACCTGAGCCCCGAGGTCACGCGTCGCGAGTCGACGCTGATGATGGACTTCGCGCGCAGCGGCGCGATGGCGGCGGTGCCGCCGGTCTACCGCAACGTGCAGGAGGCGACGCTGTCGGCGCCCGCCGCCGGCGCGCCGTCCGCGGCTGGGATCCCGCTCGCCGACGGCGCCGCGCCGCCGGACGCGCTCGAGCCCGCCGCGATGGGCCTGCCGGGCATGCCGGCCGAGGCCGCCGCCGGGGGGATGGCGCCGGCCGCGATCGAGATCCTGAACGAGGGCGGGCTGATGGACGGCAAGGAGTACGTGGGCCGCCGCATCTCGCTCGACTTCAAGGAGGTCGACATCGCCGACGTCCTGCGCCTGATCGCCGAGGTCTCGGACCTCAACGTGATCGCCGGCGACGAGGTCAAGGGCAAGGTGACGATCCGCCTCGTCGACGTGCCGTGGGACCAGGCGCTCGACGTGATCCTGCTGACCAAGGGCCTCGGCTTCGCGCGCATCGGCAACGTGTTGCGGATCGCAGCGACCGACGTCCTGGCCCAGGAGGAGGAGCTGCGCCTCCAGGAGCGCCGCGCGAAGGAGAAGCTCGAGGACCTGGTCGTCAAGCTCCAGCCGGTCAACTACGCCAACGTCGGCGACGTCTCCGGCATGGTGCGCGAGCTGCTGACCGACCGCGGCACCGTCAACACGGACTCGCGGACCAACACGCTGATCATCAAGGACATCGCGTCGGTGATCGACGAGGCCACCGCGCTCATCAAGGCGGTGGACACGATGACGCCGCAGGTGATGATCGAGGCGAAGATCGTCGAGGCCAGTCTGCAGTTCGCCCGGGAGCTGGGCAGCCTGTGGACCTTCGGCACCAACCCGCTCACCGAGTCGACGCTCGGCGGCCGCGACTACGTCTTCCAGCCGGGCGACCAGGTCAACGACCTGATCGGCAACCAGGTGGTGTTCGGAAACCCGATCACCGCCGGGCCGACGGGCCTGCTCGGCCTCGCGGCGTCGGTGATCGACGAGAAGTTCAACTTCGAGGTCGAGCTCCAGGCGGCCGAGGTGAACGGCGACGGCAAGGTGATCTCGAGCCCGCGCATCGTCACGCTCGACAACAGCACGGCGACGATCGAGCAGGGCGTGTCGATCCCGTTCCAGACCTTCGAGAACGGCGACGCCCAGCTCGAGTTCGTCGACGCGGTGCTGAAGCTCGACGTGACGCCGCACATCACCGCGGACGGCAGCATCATCATGGACATCAAGGTGAGCCGCAACGCGCCGGACGACAGCGTGTTCACGCTGACCGGCTCGCCAGCGATCGCCAAGAACCAGGTGAAGACGGAGACGCTGGTGAAGGACGGGCAGACGCTCGTGCTCGGCGGCATCTACGTAATCGACCGCTCGGCGCGCCAGTCGCGGGTGCCGTACCTGAGCCGGCTGCCCTTCCTCGGCAACCTGTTCAAGAGCGACGAGTTCAGCGACAGCCGCAAGGAGCTGCTGGTCTTCGTGAGCCCGCGGATCGTGACGACGCCGGGGGCCGAGGCCATCTAGAGGGTTCCGGGCGCGGGCGCGGGGTTGGGGGGGGCCCGCCGCCCGGCGCGGGGGGTCGGCGGGAGCCCGCGGCGCGGGCCGCCGCGGGGGGCGGCGGCCTTCTGGGGGGGTCCGGGCGCGGCCGCCCGTTCGGCGGGGCCGCGCAGCCGGCATATACTCGACCCGTGCGGGCGGAGAGACCGGGCGGGGGGCTCGAGACGGACGGCGGGGGCGGCGTCGCGACCGGTGTGCTGCGGCGCGTCGAGGTCGCGCTCGGCGAGCGCTCGTACCCGGTCGAGATCGGCGCCGGCACGCTCGCGGTGCTCGGCGCGCGCGTCGCCGAGCGCAGCGGGGCCGGCCGGGCGGTGGTGGTCAGCGTGCCGCCGGTGTCGCGCCGCTACGGCGCGCGGGTCGCGCGCTCGCTGCGCGCGGCCGGGCTGCGCCCGGTGCGCATCGACGTCCCGGACGGAGACGCGACGAAGAACCTGCGCCAGGTCGAGCGCCTCTACCACGCGCTGCTCGAGGCCGGCGCCGACCGCCACAGCGTGCTCGTCGCACTCGGCGGCGGCATGGTCGGCGACCTCGTCGGCTTCACCGCGGCGACCTTCCTGCGCGGGATCCCGTTCGTGCAGGTGCCGACGACGGTGCTCGCGATGGTCGACGCGAGCGTCGGCGGCAAGTCCGGCGTCAACCTGCCGGAGGGCACGAACCTGGTCGGGGCCTTCCACCAGCCGGTGCTCGTCGCCGCCGACGTCGAGACGCTGGAGAGTCTACCGGGGCGCGAGCGCGCCGCGGGCTTCGCCGAGGTGATCAAGAAGGCCGCCATCTGGGACGCGGGGCTCTTCGAGCGCCTCGAGCGCGACGCCGCGGCGCTGCTGCGCCTCGAGCGCGACGCGCTCGTGCCGGTGCTCGCCCGCGCGGTCGAGATCAAGGCCGAGGTGGTGAGCCGCGACGAGCGCGAGCAGGGCGTGCGGATGCTGCTGAACTTCGGGCACACGCTCGGCCACGCGATCGAGGCGCTCGGCCGCTTCAAGGGCCTGCTGCACGGCGAGGCGGTCGCGATCGGGATGGTCTACGCCGCGCGGCGCTCGGAGGCCCTCGGCTGCGCGCCGGCCGGCACCGCCGACCGGCTGGCCCGGCTGTGCGAGGCCTTCGGCCTGCCGACCGAGCCGCCGCCGCGCGACCGAAGCGCTTATCTCGACGCGTTGCGCGTCGATAAGAAGAAGCGCGACTCGCGCATCCGCTTCGTGGTGCTCGAGGGCGTCGGCGCGGCGCGGACCGTGCCGCTGCTGCCCAGGGAGGTGGCCGCGGGGCTGCCGCGGAGCGCCGGGAGGAGACGTTGAGCGACGCGACGCCGCAGCGCAGGGCCGAGCTCGAGGCGGCGGTGCAGGCCGACCCGGGCGGCCCGGCCTTCCCGGAGCTCGCCGAGCTGCACCGGCGCGCTGGCGACCCCGCCGCGGCCGAGCGCGTCGCCTCGCGCGGCCTCGAGCGCTCGCCCGACTCGGCGCGCGGGCGCGCGGCGCTGCTGCTCGCGCTCGTCGACGCGGGCCGCTCCGACGAGCTGCGCCGGCGCCTCGAGGCGTGGGCCGCCGTGCCCGAGCCGGGGCCGGCTCCGATGCTCTTCCCCGACGCCGAGTTCGAGCGCGCGTTCGACGCGGCCGAGCCCGAGCTCGACGCGATGATCACGCCCGACAGCGTCGCCGAGGAGGCGGCGCTGCGCGTCGACGGGATGCTCGCGACGACGAGCCCGCTGGAAACGGGCGGCGCGTTCAGCACGCGCACGATGGCCGAGCTGCTCGAGCGCCAGGGCGACGCGGCCGGTGCCGCCCGCATCCGCGCGGCGCTCGACGCTCCGCGCGCGTCGGAGCGGCCCGCGTCGGCGCCGCGCTCCGGCGCGCTCGGCGTCCTCGAGCGCTGGCTCGCGAACGCGCGGAGGATGCAGTCATGAGCTTCCGGTCGATCCTGAAGGCGATCGTCGACGAGTGCGGCGGCGGCGTCGGCGCGGTGCTGATGGGCGCCGACGGCATCGCGATCGACGAGTACGTCGCCGGCTCGGCGCCCGAGGGCCCGCTGCGCGAGGACATCGGCACGGCCGGGGTCGAGTTCAGCCGCATCCTCGACGAGATCCGCAAGGCGGCCGACGCGCTCGGCGGCGGCGCGCTGCGCGAGACCGTCGTGTCGCTGGCGCGCTTCGACCTCGTGTTCCGCCCGGTCGACGAGGAGACCTTCGTGGCGCTCGTGATGGCGCCGGATGGCAACCTCGGCAAGGCGCGCTATCTGATCCGTCGGCACCTGTCGGCGATCCGGCAGGAGCTCTAGCGCCGGAGCCGACGTGACCGAGCCGCGCCGCATCCAGGTCCTGCACGGGCCGAACCTCAACCTGCTCGGCACGCGTGAGCCCGACGTCTACGGCACGACGACGCTCGAGGAGATCGACGCGGCGCTCGCGCGCGCGGCGAAGGAGCGCGGCGCCGAGGTGGAGTGCTTCCAGAGCAACCACGAGGGCCTGCTCGTCGACCGCATCCACGAGTCGATCGCGTGGGCCGACGGCATCCTGATCAACCCCGGCGGCCTCACGCACACGAGCGTCGCGCTGCGCGACGCGCTGGCCGCGAGCGGCCTGCCGGTCGTCGAGGTGCACCTGTCGAACGTCTTCGCGCGCGAGCCGTTCCGCCACCACTCGTACGTGTCCGGCGTCGCCGTCGGGCTCGTCGCCGGATTCGGCGCCCGCAGCTACGCGCTCGGCCTCGAGGCACTGCTCGACGCGATCGCCTCCGAGGGCTGAGCCCCGCCGCCGCCCCACCGCCGTGCCCCGTGGGAACCTCAAGAGGCCGCCCAGGGGACCCGATAGGAAGAACGGCGTCGGATCGCTCCGGCGCCGTTCACGCTTCGGTGGAGTGGGGCGGGGCGCATCCTTTGGCGGCGAACAAGCGCAAGATCCTCGAAGCGGCCCGCAAGCTGGCGCAGAAGGGCGCGAAGGAGAAGGCGCTCAAGGAGTACCAGAGGCTCCTCCAGCTCGATCCGAAGGACGCCAAGCTGCGCCTCGAGATCGGCGACGCGTACCGCCGCTGGGGCCAGGTCGACGAGGCGGTCGACACCTATCGCAAGGTCGCCGAGCAGTACATGGCCGAGGGCTTCGATGCCCGCGCCGTGGCCGTGTTCAAGCAGATCCTGAACCTCGACCCCGACCGGCTCGAGGCCTACGCGCCGCTCGCAGAGCTCTACGAGCGCATGGGGCTCGGCGCCGAGGCGATCTCCGCGCTCCAGACGGCGGCCGACGGCTACCACCGCCAAGGCCGCAAGAAGGAGGCGCTCGAGATCCTGCGCAAGATGGCGCACGCGGACCCGTCGAACACGACGAACCGCATCAAGGTCGCCGACCTGCTGCGCCAGGAAGGGCAGGCCGAGGACGCGATGAGCGAGTACCGCCTCGCGGCCGAGGAGCTCGAGCGGCAGGGCGACGTCGAGATGCTCGGCAACGTCTACCGCCGCATGCTCGAGACCGACGCGAGCGACGTCGGCGCGCTCGGTGCGCTCGCCGCGAATCTCGCGAAGCGCGGCAAGACGGCCGAGGCGGTGCCGCTCGCCGAGCGCGCGTTGCAGCTCGACGACGGCGAGCCCGAGCGCTACGAGACGCTCGCGTCGCTGTACCGAAAGATCGACCGCGAGGACGCCGCGATCGGCGTGTACCGGCGCCTCGCCGAGCTCTACCGCCAGCGCGGCGACGAGGACACCGCGCGGGGGATCCTGCAGCGCCACGTCCCGTCGGGCGAGCTGTCGAGCGACGTCGACGCCGACGCGCCCGACGAGCTGAGCGGCCACGGCCTGCTCGACGACGGCGCCGGCGACGGTCTGTTCGGCGACGAGTTCCCGGACAGCGACGAGTCGCCGGAGATCCCGCTCGACTTCGGCGCCGACGTCGACATCCGCGGCCGCAGCGGCGCCGATGCCGGCAGCGAGCCGCTGATGTCGCACGACACGGCCGGCGACTCGCTCGACGGCTCGCTCTTCGCCGACGCCGCCGCGCCGTCGCTCGAGCTCGACGAGCCGATGCCGCCGGCTCCGCCCGCGGCGCCCCGGGCGCCCGCACCCGCGGCCGCGGACGCCGACCCCGAGCAGCTGCTTGCCGAGGCGAGCGTCTATCTGCGCTACGGCAAGCGCGACAAGGCGATCGCGCACCTCGAGCGCGTGCTCGACCGCGACCCCTCGCACCGCGCGGCGCTCGAGAAGCTCGGCGAGGCCTGCGCCGCGGGCGGCCAGCGCGAGCGCGCGGTCGAGGTGTGGCTGCGCGCCGCGCAGGGCGCCGCTCGCGACGGCGACGCCGACACGCTGCGCGTGCTGCGCGGGCGCATCGGGGCGCTCGACGAGGCCGCGGCGGCGACGCTCGACGGGCCCGCCGCGGACGCGCCCGACGACGACGCGCTCGACCTCGACCTCGCCGCCGGCGACGATGCGCTCGACCTCGACGACGAGCTGCTCGACGACGAGATGGACGCGATCGCGCGCGCGGAGCCGCCGGCACCGGAGCGCCCGGAGGAGCCGACGCGGATCGATCTCGACCGCGATCTCGGCGAGGCGCTCGAGCTCGACGTCGACGGCGAGTCCGGCGCCGACGCCGACCCCGACGTCGAGGTCGAGATCGACCTCGACGACGCGTTCGAGGCGGAGGTGGACGCGCCCGCGGCGGCTCCGGCGCCGGCGAGCCCCTCGGCGAGCACGAGCCTGAGCCTCAGCGCCGAGACGCGCGCGAAGGTGATCGACGACCTCGACGAGGCCGACTTCTACATGCAGCAGGGCCTCCTCGACGAGGCCGAGGAGATCTATCGCCGCGTGCTGACGATCGCGCCGAGCCACCCGCGCGCGATGGTGCGGCTCGGCGAGGTCGCGGCGGCGCGCGGCGAGTCGCCGCGAAACACCCCGGCGCCGGTCGAGGTCGGAGACGACGTCGCGGCGGAGGGGATCGAGCTCGCGGCGGACGAGATCGAGGCCCCCGAGCCGGCGATCGCGGCCGGCGAGGACCTCGAGGGCCTGAGCGACCTCGACCTCCCCGACGCCGACGCGAGCCCGTCGGCGCTCGAAGACACGACGCTCGAAGACGAGAGTGCCGGCGACGGCTCCGACACCGAGGAGTTCGAGCCGAACCTCAGCTCGTCCGAGCCGCCCGCGGCTCCGGCCGCCGGCGACGGCTTCGACCTCGCCGCGGCGCTCTCCGACGCCTTCGACGACGAGCCGGGCGCCGCCGGCGCCGCCGCGGCCGACGACGACGGCTTCGGGGCCGTCTTCGACGCGTTCAAGAAGGGCGTGCGCGAGACGCTCGGCGACAGCGACCACCAGGCGCACTACGACCTCGCGATCGCGTACAAGGAGATGGGCCTGTACGACGACGCGATCCACGAGCTGCGCGTCGCGATGGGCGACGCCGGCCGCACCGCCGAGTGCCTGCACCTGATCGGGATGTGCGCGATCGAGTCGGACCAGGCGCCGCTCGCGGTCGAGCACCTCGAGCAGCTGCTCGCGCTGCCGCGGCTCGGCGACGACGCGCAGGTCGCCGCCCGCTACGACCTCGGGCGCGCGCTGCGCGCGGTGGGCGACGGCGACGGCGCGCGGCGCGCGTGGGAGCAGGTGGCCGCGGCGCGGCCGGGCTTCCAGGACGTCGCGCAGCTGCTCGAGGGCCTCGGCGCGCCCGAGACCGAGGAGCCCACTGGCGGCGGATTCGAGTCGTTCGACGACGTGATCGAAGCGCTCGACGACGACGCCGCCGACGACGCGCCGGAGCCGCCCGCCGATCCGGGCGAGACCTTCGACGACCTCGTCGCCGAGGCGAACGAGGACGACGCCGACGAGCTTGCCGCGCCCGAGCCGCCGCGTCCGCCACGCAGGCGCAAGAAGATCTCCTTCGTGTGAGGCACCGACGTGGAACACCTGCGCCACTTCCAGCTCTCCGAGGACCCGTTCCGGGCCGACCCGCTCGAGAAGTTCGACGTCGAGCTCGAATCACAGCGCGATGCGCTCGCGCGCCTCGACCGCGGCGTCCGCCAGGGCAAGGGCCTCGTGCTGCTCGTCGGCGGCGTCGGCGCGGGCAAGACGCGCGTCGCGCGCCGGCTCTACGAGGGCCTCGAGGAGGAGGTGTTCGAGGCCGGCATGATGGTCGTGCTGCGCCGCGAGGTCGACAGCGACTGGCTGCTCGCGCGCTTCGCGCGGCAGCTCGGCGTCGAGGACCCGGAGCGCGAGCGCGAGGCGCTGATCGGCCAGATCTACGAGCGCCTCGCGATCATCCACGAGGACGGCCGCCGCGCGGTGCTGATCATCGACGAGGCGCACGGCCTCGCGAACGCGGAGACGCTGTCCGAGGTCTGCGGGCTCGTGAAGCTCGAGTACGAGGATCGGCGGCTGCTGACGGTCGTGCTCGTCGGCGCGAACCCGCTCGACGCGGCGATCGCCGCCGACCCGCTGCTGGCGCACAACGTCGACGTGCGCGTGGCGCTGCCGCCGCTCTCGCGCGACGAGGCGGGCCACTACGTCGCGGGGCGCGTGCGAGCGGCCGGCGGCGATCCGCGCCTCGTGCTGCCGGGTGCGAGCGCGGCGCTGCACGAGCGCAGCGACGGCGCGCCCGGCCGCCTGAACGTGCTCGCCGACAACGCGCTCTACGAGGCGTGGGTCGCCGGG
>CAZQYK010000281.1:0-3994 GCA_964597285.1 uncultured Spirochaetales bacterium | reverse complement strand
GCAGCCGCTCGCACAGCGAGACGGCCGGCTCGTGTGTCAGCCCGCCGAACATCACGTGCGGCAGCCGCTCGAGCTGCGCCCGCAGCGCGGCTTCGACGCGAGGGTGCCGGTAGCCGTGGATCACCGCCCACCACGACGACATGCCGTCGACGAGCTCGCGTCCGTCGGCGAGGCGCAGCCGCACGCCGCGCGCCGAGACGACCGGGAAGAGCGGGTCGGCGACCGGCGCCGCGTAGGGGTGCCAGACGGCCGCACGGTCGCGCGCGACGAGCGACGGCTCCGGGTCCGACATGCGCCGGACGCTACCCCAGCCCGCGGAATCACATTGCCTTTTCGCGACACCGAGGTGATAATTCGGGCGCCGAACCCACCGCCGATCGGGACTTCGCGGGCGACGGCCCGCAGGGGAGGGGCTCCCGATGACCGCGCGCGAAGGCTGGACCGCATCGCACGAGTCGCCGATCCGCGTGCTGATGATCGAGGACAGCTTCGCCGACGCGCTGCGCACGTCGCGCCGGCTGCAGGCCGAGCTCGGCTCGCTCGAGGCGCTCGAGCTCGAGCGCCGTCCGACGCTCCAGGAGGGCATCGAGCGCCTCGCGAAGCGCAACGTCGACGTCGTGCTGCTCGACCTGAACCTGCCCGACAGCGCCGGCATCGACACCGTGCGGCGTCTGCGCTGCGCGGCGCCGGAGGTTCCGCTCGTCGTGCTCACCGGCTCGAGCGAGGGCGACGTTCCGGTGCGCGCGCTCCAGGCCGGCGCGCAGGACTACCTGGGCAAGAGCGACTTCGAGACCGGGCCGCTCGTGAACCGCTCGCTGCGCTATGCGATCGAGCGCGTTCGCATCGAGACCGAGGGGCGCCGGCTCCAGCACGAGCTCGACGAGGCGACGCGGATGCAGAGCCTCGGCGTGCTCGGCGCCGGCGCGGCGTTCGGCTTCGCGCAGCTGATCGGCCAGATCCTCGAGCAGACCGACGAGGCGCTCGCAGCGCTGCCCGGCGAGCCGCGCTTCGACGCCGCGCGCGAGCGGCTCGAACGCGTGCGCGGCGCGGCGCTGCACGGCGCCGAGCTCGCGGCGCAGCTGCGCGAGTACGCGCGCTCGGGCCCGCGCCCGCTCGAGCCGCTATCGCCGAGCGAGCTCGTGCGCGCGGCCCAGCCGCAGCTCGAGGCGATCGCCGGCAGCGACGTCTCGCTCGAGCTCTTGCTCGCCGACGACGCACCGCGCGTGCGCGCCGACGGGCGCGAGCTGCACCAGCTGCTCTTGAACCTCGTGCTGAACGCGAGCGAGGCGATCCGGCCCGGCCGCGGCTGGATCCGCATCGAGACCGACGGTGCGACGGTCGACGCCGCGCGCCTCGCGCGCTGCCACGCCGGCGCGCCGCTCGCGCCGGGGCGCTACGCGTCGCTCTCGGTCACCGACTCGGGCATCGGCCTCGACGCCGAGCGCCTGCCGCACGTCTTCGACCCCTTCTTCACGACGAAGTTCGCCGGGCGCGGGCTCGGGCTCGCCGCGGCGCTCGCGATCGCGCGCCGCCACGGCGGCGGCATCGCGGCCGGCAACGCCCCGGACGGCGGCGCCCGCTTCGAGGTGCTGATTCCGGAACACGGGGAGTAGGCGCACTCCGAGGCGCCCCCGCTAGCCCTGTTCGCCCAGGATCTTCTCGACGACCTCCATCAGCTCGAGCGGGCTGAAGGGCTTGACGACGTAGGCGCGCACGCCGCTGAGCATCGCGTTCGTGCGGTCGGAGCTCTGTGCGCGCGCGGTGAGCATCACGATCGGGATGCCGGCCGTGTCGGCGTCCTCGTGCAGCGCCTGCGCCACCTCGAGGCCGGTCCTGCCCGGCATCATCCAGTCGAGGATCACGATGTCGGGCCGCTCGCGCTGCGCGAGGTCGAAGGCCTCGTCGCCGTCGCGCGCCTCGACGACGCGGAAGGCCGGGCCGCCGAGCGTCTTCGACACGAGCAGGCGGAGGTGGTCCTGGTCGTCGGCGATCAGGATGGTCTTCATGCGCTCTCGTCCCCTCCGTGGCGCCCGGCAGGGGGGCCGCAGCGGTCGCCCGGCGTTTCGGCGGATCCGGCCGGACGGTTGAGTGGGAGTCCGGGAGCGCGCCCGGGGGCTGCGGGGCGGCCCGCCCCGCTCACCAGGCGTCGATGCAGGGGCGCTTCTTCGCGCGGCGCGGCGGCGGCTCGGGCAGCGACTCGAGCGCCCGCAGGATCCAGTGCCGCGAGTCGGCCGGGTCGATCACGTCGTCGATCTCGAACACCGAGGCCATGCTCACGGCCTTGCCGTGCGCGTAGAGGCGGGCCACCAGCTCCTCGTAGAGCGCGCGCCGCCGCTCGGGGTCGTCCTGCGCGTCGAGCTCGGCCCGGTAGCCGAGCTTCACCGCGCCCTCGAGGCCCATGCCGCCGAACTCGCCGGTCGGCCACGCGACGGTGAAGAACGGGGCCTTGAAGCTGCCGCCGGCCATCGCCTGCGCGCCGAGGCCGTAGCCCTTGCGCAGCACGATCGTGAAGAAGGGCACCGTCAGGCTCGCCGCGGTCACGAACATCCGCGCCGCGTGGCGCACGAGGCCGGTCGCCTCGGCCTCGGGCCCGACCATGATCCCGGGCGTGTCGCACAGGAACAGGATCGGCAGGTCGAAGGCGTCGCAGAGCTGGAGGAAGCGGCTCGCCTTGTCGGCGCCATCGCTGTCGATCGCGCCGGCGAGGTGGCTCGGATCGTTCGCGACCACGCCGATCGGGCGCCCGTCGACGCGCGCGAGTGCGGTCACCATGCCGCGGCCGAACGCGCGGCGCAGCTCGAGCACCGAGCCGAGGTCGGCGATGCCGTCGATCACGCGGCGCACGTCGTAGACGCGCAGCCGGTTCTCGGGCACGACGTGGCGCAGCGCGCGCGCGTCCGGCGCCTCGCCGCTCGCGAGCCGGCCCTGGAAGTACGCGAGGTAGCGCTTGGCGACCTGCGCCGCCTCGACCTCGTCCTCGACCGGCAGGTCGACGACGCCGTTCGGCACCTGCACGCGCATCGGGCCGACCTCTTCGGGCCGGAACACCCCGAGGCCGCCGCCCTCGATCATCGCCGGGCCGCCCATGCCGATGCTCGAGTCGGCGGTCGCGATCACGACGTCGCAGCAGCCGAGCAGCGCGGCGTTGCCGGCGAAGCAGCGCCCCGAGTTGACGCCGACGAGCGGCACGAGGCCCGACAGGCGCCCCCAGTAGTGGAAGGCCCAGCAGTCGAGGCCGGCGACGCCGGAGCCGTCGGTGTCGCCGGGGCGGCCGCCGCCGCCCTCGGTGAAGAACACGACCGGCAGGCGCCACTGCTCGGCGAGCTCGAACATCCGGTCCTTCTTCTGGTGGTTGTGCAGGCCCTGGGTTCCGGCGAGCACCGTGTAGTCGTACGCGAGCACCATCGCGCGCGCGCGCTCGTCGCCGAAGAGGTCGCCGTTGATGCGCCCGACGCCGGCGACGAGCCCGTCGGCCGGCGTGCGCCGGATCAGGTCGTCGAGCTCGCGGCGGCGGCGCTGCGCGGCGACGACGAGCGGCCCGTACTCGACGAAGCTGCCGGGATCGCACAGCGCGTCGACGTTCTCGCGCGCCGTGCGCTGGCCGGTCTTGCGCCGCCGCGCGACGGCTTCGGGCCGGCTCCTGTCGAGGCCGATCGCGTGGCGCTCGACCACCTCGGCGAGGTCGGGCCGCACGCGGTCGAGGTCGACCGTCTCGGCGTCGGCCGGCGCCGCGCCGGCGACCTCGGCCTCCTCGAGCCACAGCAGCGGCTGGCCCTCGGCGACGGTCTGGCCCGGCCGCGCGGCGACGCGGCGCACGACCCCGCTGCAGGGCGCCTCGACGAGGTGCTCCATCTTCATCGCCTCGAGCACGACGAGCGCGCGGCCCGCCGCGACCGCGTCGCCGGCGGCGGCGGCGCCCTGGACGACCGTGCGCTGGAGAGGCGAGCGCAGCGCGACGGCGCGGGGCGGCCCGGCGTCGTCGCTGGGCGCGGCG
>CAZQYK010000280.1:0-10010 GCA_964597285.1 uncultured Spirochaetales bacterium | reverse complement strand
CGGGGCGGCGGGCCGACGCGATGAACGCGGCCGGCAGGTCGCGCGCGCCGGACGCGCCGGCCTGCACCTCGTACGACACGTCGGCGAGGCCGGCGGCGGCGAGCCAGCCCTCGACCTCCGCGCGGTCGAAGCCGAGCCAGTGCACGCCGAGCTCCTGGCGCATCCACTCGAGCTCGTGGCGGACGAAGTCGACGACGACGACGCGCCCGCCGGCGCGCACCGCGCGCGCCATCTCGCGGATCGCGTCGCCGGGCGAGGGCAGGTAGTGCAGCACCATGTGCGCGAACGCGGCGTCGAGCTCGGCGTCGGGGAGCGGCAGCGCGCCGGCCTCGCCGAGCCGCAGCTCGACGTCGGCCAGGCCCTCGGCGTCGAGCTTCGCGCGCGCCGCCTCGGGCATCCGCGGCGAGGGGTCGATCGCGACGACGCGCATGCCGAGCCGCGCGAGCTCGGCCGCGAGCACGCCGGTGCCGGTGCCGACGTCGGCGACGCGCAGGCCCGGCGGCACGAGGCGCGTCACCGCGCGGCTGCGCAGCGCGTCGTCGTTGAACACCTTGCGCAGCGCGTCCCACTCGGGCCCGACCGCGTCGAAGAAGCTGCGCGTGCGGCGGGCGCGCGCCTCGAGCACCTGGGAAAGCGCGGCGAGGTCGCGCGCGCGCGTCGGGTCGCTCGCGAGGTTCTCGCGCACGAGCGGCCAGACCTCGCGCCAGGGTCCCTCGGCCGGCGGCTCGAAGCGGTAGAAGACGTAGGTGCCGTCGCGGCGGTCGCGCAGCAGGCCGGCCTCGCGCAGGAGCGCGAGGTGGCGCGATACGCGCGACTGCGCCATGCCGAGCACGTCCATCAGCTCCTGCACCGCGAGCTCCTGCTGCTCGAGCAGCGCCAGCACGCGCACGCGCGTCGGGTCGGAGAGGGTCTTGAAGACCTTCTGGAGCGCCTCCACCGCCGCCCCCCGGCCCGCTACTTCACCACCGGCCGCCCGACGGTGCCGCTGATCCGAAACACGACCTGGCCCATCTCGCCGACCTTCACACCCTGCGCGTTCAGCGAGCCGCGCACCGGCGCGCTGACGTCGAGGCCGATCTCGAGCTGCAGCGGCGCGAGTGCGAGGCTCGCGGCCTGGCCGATGGTGCCGACGGCGCGGCCCTTCGCGAGCGGCGACTCTAGGTTCACCTCGACGATGCGCGCGATCGCCTCGCCGCCGAGCTCGATCTCGCCGTCGAGCTTCTGGAAGGGGAGCGGCGTCGGGAGCTGCGGGTGTGCGACGGTGCCCTCGCGAGCGTCGAACGCGACGCGCCCGACCGGCCCGGCCTCGGAGAAGACGAGGTCGACGTCGGCGTCGGCGCGGCCGTCGAGGCGCACGCCGGGGCCGACGCCGTCCTGCGGCAGCAGCGCGAGGTCGAGGCCCTCGACCCGCCCGTCGAACGACGCCGGGGCGGCCGTGACGACGACGCCCGACGCGCGGCCCTGCTCCGACGCGAGCTCGACGCCCCACGACGCGCGCCCGCGCAGCCACGAGAACGCGAGCGCCGGCCGCACGCCGAGGCGGTCGAGGTGGATCCGCGCGCCGTCGGCGGTCGTGATCCGTACGTCGCGCGCGGCGAGCCCCGGCGCCCAGCGCACGAGCCCGAGCGACGCGGATCCGAGCGCGATCCGCGCGCCGGTGTCGCGCTCGACGCGTTCGGCGATGCGGCCCGCGACGCGCTCGTACGGGAAGCGCAGCACCATGAAGACGAGCGTCAGCGCCAGCGCCGCGAGCGCGAGGCGCACGACCGGCGGGCGGGGCGCGCCGTCCGGGGTCGCGAGCTCGTCGCTCACCCGGCCGCGGCCTCGCCGCTCACTGGATCGGCTCGAACGACGACACGGTGAACGAGACGTCGAGGAGGTCGGGCTGCTCGGCGCGCGTGCGGATGCGCAGGCTCTTGATCGAAAGCGCCTGCGGCGCGCTCTCGATCTGGTGCAGGTAGGTCACCGTCTGTGCCAGCGTGACGCTCGAGAGCCCGACCTCGACCTTCGTCTCCCGGTACTGCGGGTGCGACGGAGAGGCCTGCGGCTCCATCGACTCGACCTTCACCGACGCGCGGGTCGCGAGCGACTCGAGCGTCGTGCGCAGGTTGCCCTGCGGTCCCTGGCGGATGCGCTGCTCGACGTCGGCGAGACGGGTCTGCACGTCGTCGTAGTCGCGGCGCAGATTCTCCATCACGCGCAGGCGCTGGTCGGCCGTGTCGAGCTGCTGCCCGCGACGCGACATCGCGCCGATCAGCGGGCTCAGCACCAGGCTCCAGATCAGGACGAGCGCGATGAGACCGATCACGACCGAGACCAGCAGCCGCTCGCGCGGCTCGAGCCCGAAGAAGGCGTTGCGCAGCCGGGTCCAGAGCTCGCTCATCCCGACTCGCCCGTCCCCTCGCCGGAGAGGCCGATCGTGACGTTGAACTTCTTGCCGCCCGTGCGGCGGTCGGTCTCGATCGCGCCGATCCGCGCCTGCTCGAAAGGCCGGAACTTCGCGAGCTCGGCGCCGAGCCGGTCGGCGGCCTCGAAGCTCGACGCGTAGACGCGGATCCGGATCGTCTGCTTGTCGATCGAGAGCTCCTCGAAGCCGACGTCGAGGCTCTTCGGGACGAGGCGCGAGATCTCGGTCAGCACGTCGAGCGCCGACATGTTGCCGCGGTAGACACCGAGGAACTCGGCGCGCTCCTTGGCCTGCCGCACCTGCTCGCGCATCGCGGCGATCGGGTCGTCGGGCAGCGGGCGGTCGGGGAAGGACTCGGCCCACAGCGCCGCGACGCGTGCGTCGACGCGGCCCGCCTCGCGCGACTCGAGGATCGCGCCGGTCGTGAAGCTGACGAGCGCGAGGCCGACCACCGCCGCGGCGAGCACGCCGGTGGTGCCGAAGTCGCGCCGGAATCGGGTGAAGTCGGTGCGCCGCGCGAAGTCGTCCTGGCGCAGGTTGATCTGCGTCGCCGCGCGCGCGGTGCCGCGCACCGCGAGCGCCACCGCCGGAGCGAGCAGCCCCGGCGCGCCCTCGGCGGCGAGCCCGGCGAGGCCCGAGTCGGGTCGCGGCAGCCCGAGCGGCGCGGCCGGCAGCCCCGTGCGCTCGGTCAGCCACTCGCCGAGCCACGGCAGCTGCGCGCCGCCGCCGAGCAGCACCAGCGTCTCGCCGCCGCCGAGCCGCTCGATCGAGCTCGTGAAGCGCAGGATCTCGTTCGACAGGCGGTGCAGCACCGCGTCCGCGCGCGGGTAGAGGCTGTTCACGCCGGGCTCGACGACGCCGTGCTCGAGCTTGTAGCGCTCGGCGTCGTCGAGCGAGAGCGCGCGCTCCTGCGCGACGGCCTCGGTGAACGCCCGGCCCCCGATCCCGATCGCGCGCGTGCCGACGGCGTCGCCGCCGCGCAGCGCGCACAGCGTCGTCTTCGAGTGGCCGACCTCGACGAGCAGACACGGGTCCGGCAGCTCGAAGACGACGCCGAGGTTCGCGAGCACCCCGCCCTCGGTCTCGATCGTGCGCGGGTCGCAGCCGGCCTGGTGCAGCGTCTCGATCAGCGCCGACACCTCGCTGCGCGGTGCGAGCGCGGCGCGCACCTCGGCGTGGCTGCGCTCGCGCCGGGCGACCTCCCAGTCGAGGACCATCTCGTCCATGTCGAAGGGCACCTGGTCCTCGAGCTCGAAGGGCACCGCCTGCGCGACCCGGCGCCGCTCGCCGAACGGGAACTCGAGCCGGCGCATCGACACGCGGTCGGCGCGCAGTGCGGTGACGACGTTCTCGCGCTGGAAGGAGTGGGTCAGCAGCATGCGCGAGATCTGGCTGTGCAGCGGCAGGTCGGCCTCGCGGCGCTCGACGTGGGTGCGCACGACCTCGAGGCTGCGCAGGCCCTGGCGCAGCTCCACTGCCTTGAGCGAGTAGCTGCCCACGTCGAGTCCGAGCACGTTCTTCAGGATCGGCACGCGTCGGCTCCGCTCACAGGACGCGCCAGGATAGCAGCAGCGGCTCGGTGGCCTCGCTGCGGTCGATCACCGCCTCGACGCGCGTCTCGACGTCGCCGACCCGCGCGCGCGCGGTGATCACGAAGACGTCGCTCGAGTAGCTGGGCTCCGGGTAGATCGCGTTCGTCACGAGCTCGCGCATCGGCGTGCAGCCCTCGCCTCCGGCCTCCTCGCCGCACAGGTAGCCGCCCTCCTGGCGCACGCGCAGGATCTCGCGCACCGTGTCCTCGGGCGCCATCGTCAGCTCGACGCCGTCGTCGAAGAAGAGCAGCGCCAGCACGTGCGGCGGTGCCGTGTTCGGGTTGATCCCGCCGCCGCCGACGTAGGGGTAGACGGTGACGTAGGGCTCGAGCGCGTCGACGAGCGGGCCGTCGAAGCCCTCGACCTCGCGCAGCTCCTCGACCCACAGCAGCGGCCGGTTCGCCGCGCGCGCCGGCGGCACGCGCTGCTGGTAGGCGTCGTCCTCGAGGCCGCCGCGCGAACGCACCTCGTCGGCGTCGACGTAGTCGATCAGGTTCGCCGCGAGCTCGGCCGGGTCGTAGCGCTTCTGCTCCGGTGGGGCCGGGATCTCCTCGATCGCCTTCTCCAGCAGCCTCACGAGCAGCGGCTCGGTATTCGGCGCCGGGCTCCCGTTCTCGTCGAACGCGATCACGCTGTTCAGGTTCAGTCGCGAGCCGGTGTCGGCGATCTCGAGGCGCAGCGTGCCGCCGCCGACCTCGAGCGGCTGGCCGCCGACGAGCGACCACAGCTCGCCCGCGTCGTCGAAGGCGAGGCCGGCCTGGGCTTCGGCGAGCTTGTCCTCGAGCAGCAGCGCCGTCGCGAGCCGCACGCCGCCGCGCGCGATCGCGAGCGCCTCGGCGCGCGCGTCGCGGTTGCGCACGATCATGTGGTCGATCAGCGCGCGGTTCAGGAAGGTCGCGATCGAGCTCGCGAGCAGCAGCGCGAAGAAGACCACGACGACGAGAACGACGCCGCGCTCGAGGCGATCGACGTCGCGCTCGCGACGATCGACGTCGCGCTCGCGGCGCCCGCGGCGGCCCGCTCGGCGGATCAGCGGCACTGCGCCCTCACGGCCGGGTGCCCGGCGAGCAGCCCCGCGTACGGCGCGAAGGGCGTGCTCGGCGCCTGCGCCTGCAGCGCCTGGAGGTCGCTCGCCGACAGGCCGATCGCCTCGGTGTCGGCGGCGCTGATCTGCGCGAAGTCGACGCAGTCGGCGAGCGTCAGGCCCTCGAGGTCGGCCTCGTCGGCGTCGGCGAGGCCCTCCTCTTCCTCTTCGTCGGGCTCGAGCAGCGCCTCGAGGTCGATCGGCCGCATCGGCAGCGGCACCTGGCGCACGAAGCGCCGCGGCTCGTCGAGCGCGTCGCGCTCTCCGTCGTCGCCGTTCGGATCGACGAGCTCGACCTCGAGCTCGACGGCCCACGGCAGCTCGCTCGACTCGACGAGCAGCGACGAGTCCCAGCTCGGGCGCCACTCGCCGGCGTCGTCGAGGAAGCGCGCGGCGAAGTGCGCGATGCCGTCGGTGACGAGCAGCGCCTCCGGGTCGCCCTCGAGCGGGAACTCGCGGTCGAGCCCGTCCGGCAGGCCGGGCCGGGTCCAGCGCCGCAGCGCGAGGCTCTCGCCGTCCTCGCTCGGCACGACGACGTACGCGATCGTGCCGAGGCTCGGCGCCGGCTCGACGCTCGAGCGCGGCGTCACGCGGCGCACGAACTTGATGCGGTCGGCGCCGTCGACGCTCAGCGTCGACGACTCGGCGAGGAAGATCCACGGGTGGGCGAGCGGGTCGAGCTCGGCCGGCTTGCGCACGAGCAGCGCGTGCTCGAGGTCGGCGGCGACGCGGTCGAGGATCGCCGTCGCGCGGCGCACCTCGCGCGTGTGCTCGGTCGCGCGCGCGGCCTGGCGCGAGAGGTCGACGTAGAAGTTCAGCGCGACGCCGAGCAGCAGCGTCGTGATCAGCACGACGCCGAGCACCTCGAAGAGCGTGAAGCCGCGGCGCAGGCGGGCGCTCACCGGCACGCCCCGTTCGCCTCGGCGAACTCGCGGATCGGCGACGGCAGCGTCGAGCACAGCGGCATTCCGGTCGCGTTCGGGCCGGCCGAGCCGCTCGGCGACGGCCGGCCGGGCGGCTCGCCGACCTGGCCCGGGCGGCCGCCGCCGCGCGTCGGGCGGTCCCGTCCGCCGAGCCCGCCCGAGTCGCCGCCGAGCGAGCTCGCGAGCGAGCCGTCGCCGCGGGCCTCGGCCTCGGCCTCGGCCGCCTCGACCTCCTCGGCCGTCTGGGGGGCCTCGCCGTCGGCCGGGAAGAAGGCCGCGAGGTCGCTGCGGTCGAAGCCCCAGGTCGTGCGTTCGACGCGCTGCTCGTCACCGGCCTCGTCCCACGCGACGACGACCGTCGCGCGCTGCACGCGCCCCCCGTCTCGGTCGACCGCGAGCAGCGACGCCGCGGCCGGGTCGCGCCGCGCGGCGACCTCCTGCTGCAGCGCCGGCGGCAGCAGCGCGAGGACGTCCTCGGGCAGCACCTCGATCGTCACCGCGAACGGATCGGCGTCGATCTCGACGAGGCCCGGCGGCAGCCCGACGCCGGCGTCGAACGACGCCTCGATCTCGGCGAGGTGGCGGTCGGCGAGCAGCGAGGCCTCGGCGCGGCGCCGGTCGATGCCCTCGGAGCGCAGGCCCTGGATCGCGTTGCTCGCGAGGATCGTGTAGAGGAGCCCGAGCACCAGCACCGCCGCCATCACCTCGAGCAGCGTGAAGCCGGCGAGCCGTGCGTGCGCGTTGCTACGGCTCATGGCGGATCCGCACCCGCTCGTCGAGCGGGTAGACGTCGAGCGCGACGCGGTGGCCGTCGGGGTCCTCGAGGTAGATCTCGGTGTAGTCGGCGCTGCCGTCGCGCGCGAACGCGACGTGGCTCTCGCCCTTCGCGACGCGGCCCTCGGGCGTCTCGAGCGCCTCGAAGTAGAACGGGAACTCGACGACCTGGAGCCGGCCGAAGTTGCCGGGCACCGGGCGGTACCGAAGGTCCAGAGCGCGCGGCGCCGCGAGCGGCAGCGGCGTGTTGCCGGCGAGGCGTTCGAGGTCGAAGGCCGGCGCCGGCGCCTCGTCGGGATCGTCGGCGAGCCACTCGAGGCGGTACTCGGCCTCGTCGAGGTCGATCCAGATGCGGTGCGGCACGCCGGTGACGATCGCGCGCTGGCGCGCGAGCTCGAGCTGGTCGGCGATGCGCTGCGCCTCGCCGGCGAGCGCGCGTTGGCGCATGCCGGAGAGGTTCGGGACGACGAGGGCCATCATCAGCGCGAGGATTGCGACGACCGCGAGGATCTCGATCAGCGTCAGGCCGGACCGGCCGCGGTCGCGCCGCCCCCCGCGCACGCCGCGCTACCTCCCGGCGACGTCGTCGCCTTCGACCCAGTTGCCGAGGTCCGCGTCGACGCCTTCGCCGCCGGCCGAGCCGTCGGCGCCGAACGACCACAGATCGTAGGCGTGCGGGTTGTGCTGCCCCGGCGCCTCGTAGCGGTACGGGTTGCCCCAGCCGTCGGTCGGGATGCGGCCCTCGCGCAAGTAGCCGCCGGGCGGGTAGTTGCGCGCCTCCGGCGTCGGCTTCACGAGCGCCGTGAGGCCCTGCTCGCTGGTCGGGAAGCGGGCGTTGTCCATCCGATAGGTCTCGAGCGCCGCGTCGAGCATCTTCATCTGCTGGCGGGTCGTGTTGACGCGCGCCTTGTCGATCTGCGGGAACACCGCGAGGCCGACCAGCGCGCTCAGCAGGCCGATGATCACGATCACCGCCATGATCTCGATCAGCGTGAATCCCGTCGCGCGGCGCCCGGCGCGCGTCCGTCCGTCGATCGTCTCGTCCATCCGCTTCTCTCCTCTCATCCGAGCGACTGGGTGACCTGGAGCAGCGGCACCAGCGTCGCGAGGATGATCACCAGTACGATGCCGACCATCACGAGGATCAGGATCGGCTCGAGCAGCGCCGTGAGGCGCGTCACCGTGGTCTCGACCTGCTCCTCGTAGGTGTCCGACACCTTCGCGAGCATCGTCTCGAGCTCGCCGCTCTGCTCTCCGACCTCGATCATCTGCGTCACCATCGGTGGGAACTCTCCGCTCGCCCGCAGCGGCTGCGCGACACTCGCGCCCTCGGTGATGCTCAGGCGCGCCCGATCGATCGCGGCGGCGAGCACCGTGTTCCCCGCGACCTCGCCGGCGGTCTGGAGGGCCCGGGTGATCGGCAGTCCTCCGGAGAGTAGCGTGGAGAGCGTGCGCGCGAAGCGGGAGATCGCGAGCAGCCGCACCAGGCGCCCGACCACCGGCAGCCGCAGCCGCACGCGGTCGTAGACCACGCGCCCGCGCGCCGTGCGCACGACCGCGCGGAACGCCAGCACCGCGCCGATCGCGGCCGCGGCGATCGCCCACCAGAAGTCGCGGGCGAAGTGGCTCATCGCGATGATCCAGCGCGTGTAGAAGGGAAGCTCCTGGTTCAGGCTCGCGAGCAGCTGCGTGATCTGGGGCAGCACGACCGTCACCAGCACGCCGACGACGATGATCGCGAAGAGCAGCATCATCGCCGGGTAGAGGATGATCGACGTCACCTTGTTCCGGAGCCGGACCTGGCTCTCCATGTAGTCGGCGAGGCGGTCGAGCACGGTCTCGAGCGCGCCGCCGGCCTCGCCGGCGCGCACCATGCCGACGTAGAGGTCCGGGAAGACGCCGGTGGCGGCCATCGCGTCGCCGAGCGCGGCGCCCTCGTTGACGCGGTCGCGCACGCGGGCGAGCACGTCCTTCAGGCGCGCGTTCTCCACCTGCTCGGTGAGCGCGCCGAGCGCGCTGACGAGCGGGATCCCGGCGCCGACGAGCGTCGCGAGCTGGCGCGTCGCGAGCGCGAGGTCGAGCGACGAGATCCGGTGCAGGCTCGGCAGGCTGAAGTGGAAGCGCCCCGATGCGGGGGCCGCGCGCAGCGCCGCGGCGCGGCCCTCGGCGAGCTCGGTCAGGAAGATGCCGTCGCGGCGCCGCCGCGCGCGGGCCGAGCGCGGGCTCTCGGCGTCGAGGTGTCCCCGGGTCTTGCGGCCGTCGGCGGTGACGCCCTTGTACGCGTAAACGGGCAACGGCTCCCCCGGCTAGATCTGCTGGACGACGCCCTGCTCCTCGGTGGCGCGCAGCACCTCGGCCACCGAGGTGAGGCCGGCGAGCACCTTGCGCGCGCCGTCGGCGCGCAGCGGGTGCATGCCCAGGCGCACGGCCGTGCTCTTGATCGTCTTCGAGTCGATGTTCTGGCTCACGAGCGCGCGGATGTCGTCGTTGACCTGCATCAGCTCGAAGATGCCGATGCGGCCCCGGTAGCCGGCGTAGTTGCAGCCGGCGCAGCCCTCGGGCCGATACAGCCGCACGCTGCGGCCCGAGGTCTGGATGCCGAGCTCCGTCAGCTCGTCGGGGCTCGCCTCGTACGCCACCTTGCAGTCGGGGCAGAGCACGCGCACCAGGCGCTGCGCGAGCACGGCCGCGAGCGACGAGCCGACGAGGAAGGGCTCGACGCCCATGTCGACCAGGCGCGTGATCGCGCTCGGCGCGTCGTTCGTGTGCAACGTCGAGAACACGAGGTGGCCGGTCAGCGAGGCCTGGATCGCGATCTCGGCGGTCTCGAGGTCGCGGATCTCGCCGACGAGGATCACGTTCGGGTCCTGGCGCAGGATCGAGCGCAGTCCGCTCGCGAAGGTGAGGCCCACCTTCGGGTTCACCTCGATCTGGCCGATCCCGGCCAGCTGGATCTCGACCGGGTCCTCGATCGTGATGATGTTCTTGTCGGTGGCGTTGATGCGCGCGAGCGCGCCGTAGAGCGTCGTCGTCTTGCCGCTGCCGGTCGGGCCGGTGACGAGCACGATGCCGTTGGGCCGCGTGATCAGGCGCTGCATCGTCGCCATCTGCTGCTCGTCGAAGCCGAGCGTCGCGAGGTCGAGCAGCTCCTGGGTGCGCGGCAAGAGGCGCATCACGACGCGCTCGCCGTACGCGACCGGCAGCGTCGAGAGCCGCACGTCGTAGTCGCG
>CAZQYK010000279.1:0-7348 GCA_964597285.1 uncultured Spirochaetales bacterium | reverse complement strand
CTTGATCACGAGATCGATCTCGTGGAAGCGGTCGATCACGATGATCGGCGTGCGGCCGAGCCGCTGGGCCAGCAGCGCCGTCTCGACGTAGGCGCGGTCCTTGTAGCCGTTGCAGACGATCAGCGCCTCGGGCGTGTCGAGCAGCGCCAGCGCCACGAGCAGCTCGGGTTTGCTGCCGGCCTCGAGGCCGACGCGCGTCTCGGCGCCGTACTGGACGATCTCCTCCACCACGTGGCGCTGCTGGTTGACCTTGATCGGGTAGACGCCGCGGTACGCGCCGCGGTAGCCATACTCCTGCATCGCCTTCGAGAACGCGCCGGCCAGGCCGCCGACGCGCGCCGCGAGGATGTCCGAGAAGCGGATCAGCAGCGGCGCGCGCATGTCGCGCTGCTCGAGGTCGCGCACGAGGTCGAGCAGGTCGATGCCCGGGCCGCCGTTGCCGTGCGGCCGCACCTCGACGTTGCCGCGGTCGTTGACCGTGAAGAAGCCGGTGCCCCAGGCCGATACGTTGTAGAGCTCGAGACTGTCGCGGTGGGTCCAGCCGTGCATGGGCGAGACGCTCCTGGGCGGTCGGCCGCCGCATTGTAGAGACTGACTGACGGGCCCGCATCGGGAATTCCACCGCGGCGGGCGCGAGTCGGCTACTCGAGGCTCTCCGTGTGCTGCTCGCCGCTGGCCAGGTCCCGCACCAGGACCTCGCCGCGCGCCAGCTCGTCGGGCCCGAGCAGGTAGATGCGGCGCGCACCGGCACGATCGGCGTCGGCGAGCGCGCGCTTGAGCTTGCTCGTCGCGAGCGCGAGCTCGACCGAGCGGCCATCGGCGCGCAGCCGGCTCGCGAGGCGCACCGCGGCCGGGCGCTCGGCCTCGCCGAACGGGAACACGACGGCGTCGAGCCGCCGCGAGCAGTCGGGGAGCCGCCCCTCGTCCTCGAGCAGCGCCTCGATCACCGCGTCGCCGAAGCCGAAGCCGACCGCCGGCATCGGCGGGCCGCCGAGCGCCTCGAGCAGCCCGTCGTAGCGACCGCCGCCGCAGATCGCGCGCAGCTTGCGCCCGGCGTCGAAGGCCTCGAACACGACGCCGGTGTAGTAGGCCAGGCCGCGGACGATCGACGCGTCGAAGTCGACCCGGTCCGACAGCCCGTACGCGTCGAGCAGCTCGAACAGCCGCAGCAGGTCGCGGCGGGCCGGCGAGTCGGCGGGCAGGCCGGCGGCGGCCGTCTCGGCGTCGCGCACGCCGAGCCACTCGACGACGCGGCGCGCCTCGCGCTCGGGCAGCCCGACCGGGCCGCCGGGCGTGCAGAGCTGCTCGACGACCGCGTCGGCGCCGATCTTGTCGAGCTTGTCGATCACGACGCACAGCGGCGCGAAGGCCTCGGGGCGGTCGCGCAGCGCGCCGGCCCGCAGCGTCTCCTCGAGCAGCGCGCGGCTGCTGATCCCGACCCGCACGGCGCCGCGCGCCAGCCCGAGCCGGTCGACGAGCGCGAACACCGCGGCGATCAGCTCGGCCTCGGCGGTGACGTCGGGCTCGCCCCAGACGTCCATGTTCCACTGGTAGTGCTCGCGCCGGCGGCCGCGGGTCATGCGCTCGTAGCGCCAGCACTGGGCGATCGCGTACCAGCGCAGCGGCAGCCGCAGCGCGCCGGCGCGCGCCGTCACCATCCGCGCCAGCGACGGCGTGAACTCGCCGCGCAGCGCGTAGCGGCGCCCGTGCTGCTCGAAGTGGAAGAGCTGCTCGGCGATCTCCTCGCCGGCCTTGCGCGTGAAGAGCTCCTCGTACTCGAGCACCGGCGCGTCGACGCCCTCGAAGCCGAAGGCCTCGGCGACGGCGCGGAAGTGGCCGAACAGCCACTCGCGGAAGCGGAACTCGTCGGGGTAGAAGTCGCGGGTGCCCCGCGGCGGCTGCAACGGCTGGCGGCGCTTTCCGCTCACCGGGCGTTCCATACCACAGGGGTCCCGGCGCTGCCGGGAGCGCGCGGCGGGCGTTCGGGCCGCCGGGCAGTTTGCTAGACAAGGGCGCCGCTCACCCCCCTCCCGGAGGCACCCACCGATGTCGCACCCCAGCCCGCGCGCCGCGGCGGCCGCTCTCGTCGCCGCGCTCCTCGTACCGGCCTGCGGATCCGAGACCGAGCCGGCGCCGAGCGCGCCCGCTCCGGCCGCCGCCGAGGCCGAGCCCGAGCCGGCCTTCCCGAAGACGCCCGACGAGCTGCCGTCGGGCATCGTGCTCGCGCTCGCGCAGTTCGTGCAGGAGGGCGGCAAGTCGGTGCCCGGGCCGGCGCGGCTCGAGTTCCTGTACCGCCAGGGCGGCGTCTGGCGGATGGTCGCGATGGAGGACCCGGAGAGCAACGTCTTCCACAAGGCGATGGTCTACCCGGCCGGCGAGGGCCCGCGGCTGCTCTCGCTCGGCGGCACGCGCGCGCTCGTGAAGCTCTGGCGCAAGCAGGGCAGCGCGCTCGAGGAGCGCGTGATCTGGGAGAAGGACTTCGGCGGCAAGTTCAGCCGGATGCGCGACGCCGAGATCGGCGACGTCTACGGCGACGGCACCGCGAGCATCGCGGTGGCGACGCACGACCAGGGCGTCGTCGCGGTGCTGCGCCCGACCGGCGAGGCCTGGAGCGTCGCCGAGCTCGACCACGAGGCCGACACCTTCGTGCACGAGATCGAGATCGGCGACCTCGACGGCGACGGCGCGCTCGAGATCTACGCGACGCCGAGCGAGCCGAACAAGCTCGACGGCTCGCCGCAGCGGGGCCACGTCGTGCGCTACGTGCCGAAGTCCGGCGAGGGGCGCGTCGTCGTCGCCGACCTCGGCGAGCGCCACGCGAAGGAGATCCTCGTCGCCGACGTCGACGGCGACGGCCGCGACGAGCTCTACGTATCGATCGAGGGCGAGATCGGCGAGTTCAAGGAGCTCGTGCAGCCGGTCGAGATCCTCCGCTACGACGCCGACACGCCGCCCGACGGCGGCCGCCTCGTCGCGACGCTCGACGACCGGCTGACCCGCTTCCTGACCGCCGGCGACGTCGACGGCGACGGCCGGCGCGAGATGATCGCCGCGACCTTCAGCAGCGGCGTCTGGCTGCTGCGGCCCGGCGACGACCCGGCGGCCGAGTGGGAAGCGACGCTCGTCGACAAGAACTCGGCCGGCTTCGAGCACGCCGCGGTGCTGACCGACCTCGACGGCGACGGCCGCGACGAGCTCTACGTCGCGAGCGACCGCGACAAGGAGGTGCGCCGCTACGTCTGGGACGGCGAGAAGCTCGTCCGCGAGGTGATCTACGTGCGTCCCGACGACCGCCCGATCTTCACGTGGAACCTGATGCCGGTGCCGCGCGAGCTGATCCCGGGGCTCTAGAGAGGTAGGGCGACTCGGCGCTTCCCGCGGGAAAATTCGACAGGGTCCGGCGGGCTGCGCTAATGCGGGGGTCCTGCACCGCCGACGTGCAGGACCCGGGGGGTTCCGTGGGCAAGGCCCTGGTCATCACCGAGAAGCCGAGCGTCGCGCGCGACATCACCGCCGCGCTCGGCGGCTTCCGCGAAGAGGACGGCTGGTTCGAGAGCGACGACACCATCGTGACCTTCGCCGTCGGCCACCTCTACGAGCTGCTCGCGCCCGAGGAGATCGACGACAAGTTCAAGCGCTGGACGCTCGACGTGCTGCCGATCCTGCCCGGGGAGTTCGGCTACAAGGCGAAGAAGGGCCAGAGCGAGCGGCTGCGCACGATCGGGCGCCTGATCCGCCGCGACGACGTCGACACGATCGTCAACGCCTGCGACGCCGGTCGCGAGGGTGAGCTGATCTTCCGCGAGATCGTCGACAACCTCGGCGCGCGCCAGCCGGTGCGGCGGCTGTGGCTGCAGTCGATGACCGACGACGCGATCCGCTCCGGCTTCGCGCGGCTGCGTCCGGGCGAGGAGCTCGAGGGCCTGGCCGACGCCGCGGCCTGCCGCGCGCAGTCGGACTGGCTGATCGGGATGAACGCGACGCGCGCGCTGACCAAGCGGCTCAAGAGCCGCAAGGAGAAGACCTCGTGGTCGGCCGGCCGCGTGCAGACGCCGACGCTCGCGATGCTCGTCGACAAGGAGTTCGAGGTGCTCGCGCACGTGCCGCGCCCGTTCTGGCGCGTGACGGCGACCTTCGACCACGACGGGCAGCGCTACGAGGGCGCCTGGTTCGACCCGGCCTTCGAGGTGGGCGACGACGCCGAGCGGCGCGACGACCGCATCTTCGACGCCGAGCGCGCCTCGGCGATCGTCGCGGCGACACAGGGCCAGCCGGCGCTCGCGAGCGAGACGCGCAAGCCCTCGCGCGATTCGGCCCCGCCGCTCTTCGACCTGACGAGCCTGCAGCGCGAGGCGAACCGGCGCTTCTCGTGGTCGGCGCGGCGCACGCTGTCGGCGGCGCAGCGCTGCTACGAGCGGCACAAGATCCTCACCTATCCGCGCACCAGCTCGAAGTGCCTGCCGCAGGACTACCGCGACACGGTGCGCCGGACCCTCGAGTCCTTCGCCGGCGGCCGCCGCCGCGACGAGGGATTCACCGACTACGGCGCCGCCGCCGCGCGGCTGATCGAGTCGGGCCTCGAGAACGAGGCGCGCATCTTCGACGACTCCGGCGTCAGCGACCACTTCGCGATCGTGCCCACCGGCTCGATGCCGCGCGAGGCGCTGACCGGCGACGACAAGCGCCTGTTCGACCTCGTCGCGCGGCGCTTCTTCGGCGCGTTCCACCCGCCGGCGCAGTGGGAGCGCGTCGAGCGCGTGTCGATCGCGGCCGGCGAGAGCTTCCGCACGCGCGCGCGCTCGCTGCAGGTGCCGGGCTGGCGCTCGGTGCTGCCCGACACGGGCGACGACGAGGACACCGCGCTGCCGCCGCTCGTGCGCGGGGCGAACGAGGTGAACGACGTCGCGGTGCGCGCCGTCGAGTCGGAGTCGCACGCCGAGGAGACGAAGCCGCCGGCGCGCATCACCGAGGCGCGCCTGCTGTCGCTGATGGAGAACGCCGGCAAGGAGATCGACGACGAGGAGCTCGCCGCGGTGCTGCACGAGAAGGGCATCGGCACGCCGGCGACCCGAGCCGACATCATCGAGAACCTGATCGCGAAGGGCTACGTCGTGCGCCTCGGCAAGGCGCTGCGCCCGACGGTCAAGGGCATCCGGATGATCGACACGCTGCGGCGCATCCACATCGACCGCCTGACCTCGCCGGAGCTCACCGGCGAGCTCGAGTCGCACCTGCTCGACGTCGAGCGCGGCCGGCGCTCGAAGAACGACTTCATGTCGGAGATCGAGGACTACACGGTCGAGATCGTCGACCGCGCGAAGACCTTCGGTTACGACGAGCTCTACGACGACGACGAGACCTTCGGCCCGTGCCCCTCCTGCGGGCGACCGGTGATCGAGATGGCGTGGTTCTACCGCTGTCGCGAGGAGCCGGCCCGCGATCCCGACTGCCCGATGCGCTTCTGGAAGGACACCTCGGGGCGCTATCTCGACAAGCGCACGCTGCGCCAGCTGCTCGCGAACGGCACGAGCGGCGAGGTCGACGGCTTCACCGCGCGCAACGGCCGCACCTACCGCGGCGCGCTGAGCGTCGACCGCGACGAGTGGAAGCTCGTCGTGCAGTCGTCGGGCTGGAACGACGAGGCGGCGAGCGACCAGGTCGAGTACGAGGTGAACCCCGAGCCGCTCGGGCGCTGCCCCTTCGAGGAGGACTGCGCGATCGTCGAGTCGCCGACGCTCTTCGTCTGCGAGCGCAAGCTCAAGGAGGCCGAGCTCAGCAAGGAGGAGATCAAGCGCCGCAAGGAGGAGGGGCAGCCGCAGAGCTGCGGCTTCGTGATGCCCCGCACCGTGTGCAAGCGCGAGATCACCCGCGACGAGGCGCTCCACTACCTGCGCGAGGGCAAGACCGAGCTGCTGACCGACTTCACCTCGCGCTTCGGCCGCCCGTTCTCGGCGACGCTCGTGCTGAAGGACAACGGCCGCCACGGCTTCGAGTTCCCGCCGCGCAAGCGCGCCGGCGACGACGGCGAGGCCGCGCCGGCGGGCGGGCGCGTGAAGTCCACGGCGAAGAAGGGCGCGCGCAAGAAGTCGGCCGCGAAGAAGACGGCCGCGAAGAAGGCGACGCGCAAGAAGTCCCCCCGCAAGAAGGCCGCGCGCAAGAAGAAGGGCGCGTCCGCAGCGAAGTCCCCCCGCCAGAAGTCCGACGACTGACCGGGGGGTGACAGACCCCCCAGATGGGAGCGGAGGGTTCGACTCCGCCCGGGGTGATGAGACAGCGTTTCGGGCCCGCGCTGATGTCCGGCGCAGCGGCGGCGGCGCTCGCCGCGGCGCCGGCGCTCGCGATCGAGACGGCCGACGGCCGTCTCTCGCTGCACGGCCACGTCGAGACCCAGGTGCGTGCGATCGACGAGAAGTTCGCGCAGGAGCTCGATCTCGCGCAGTGGTACAACGTGCTGAACCTCGAGCTCGAGGCGCAGCTGCTCCAGGAGCGCTGGGGGCCGGTCGACTACGTCAGCGGCTTCGTGCGCGTCGAGGGCCGCTACGACGCGATCTACTCGCACGGCTTCGGCCTGTTCCCGCGCATCGACACCTACGGCAACGGCGCGCGGCGCCTCCCCAAGCGGCTCCGCGACGCGAAAGACCCCGACTACGCGCTGACGACGCCGGCCACCGAGGGCTCGGTGTCGCGCATTCCCGACGAGAAGCCGGCTCCGTTCGCGCCGCGCGGCGAGCGCCAGGGCGTTCCGATCCACGACGACCTGTTCCGCCAGGCCGGCGGCGACGCGGTGCACGGCACCGCCGACGATCCGGCGCGCTACGTGCACGCACGCATCCTCGACTACCGCTTCGCGCTGAAGGACTTCCGCGGCCCGGAGAGCCTCGGCACGACGCAGGTGCTCGGCCCGTGGCTGCCGAAGAACCGGATCCTCGCGGTGGCGCTCACCGCCGACCGCGCGAACCCGTTCCGCGGCCGCATCCCGCCCACCGCGATCCCGTCGGCCTTCGACGCGGCGAGCGGCACCGGCGGCGTCTTCGACGACCCGCGCGCGGTGCGCTTCTACGCCGGCGACCCGCAGCTCGCGGGCTTCACGCCGGCGCAGCGCTCGGCGTTCCAGATCGACCCGCTCGGCCAGAGTGCGCTCGCGACGGCGCTCTTCGCGCCCGACACGGTGATCAGCGAGGCGTCGCGTGGCAAGTGCGAGCGCGCCGGCGTCGCGAGCTGCGTCGTCGGCCAGAGCTTCCCGGACCCCGACGGCCCCGCCACCTCCCCGGTGCGCGCGCGGAACCTGTTCCCGCCGATCCCCGTCGCGGGCGCGGGCGACTTCTCGTTCTCCGGCGCCACCGACGGC
>CAZQYK010000278.1:0-5643 GCA_964597285.1 uncultured Spirochaetales bacterium | reverse complement strand
GCCGGCGCGCGCCGGCGGGGCCGGCGGCTACCGGATGGAGTGCCTGGTGCGCGCGAGCGAAGCGGCCCGCGCCCCCGCGCTGTGCGACTGCCGCGCCGAGCGGCTCGTGCAGCGCGAGGACGGGCGCGTCGTCGGCGTCGTCGCGCGGCGCGAGGGCCGTACGCTGCACGTGAAGGCGCGCTGCGCCGTCGTGCTCTGCGCCGGCGGCTTCATCCTGAACGAGGCGATGGTCGCGCAGCACGCGCCCCACCTGCTCCAGTGCAACTGGAAGGCGGCGTCGCCCGGCGACGACGGGCTCGGGATCCGCATCGGCCAGGGGGCGGGCGCCGCGGCGGTGAACCTGCACGAGGGCCTGGTGCTGAACGCCTACTACCCGCCGGCGAGCCATCTCTCCGGCGTGCTCGTCGACGCGCAGGGCCGGCGCTTCGTCAACGAGGACGCCTATCTCGGCCGCACGAGCGACGCGATGGTGCACCGCGCCGGCGGCCGCGCGTGGCTCGTCGTCGACGACGCGCTGTACGCGCCGACCCAGGCGATGCACCGCCTCGCCGCGGTCGAGGAGAGCTTCCCGGCGCTCGAACGCGCGCTCGGCATGCCCGAGGGCGAGCTCGTGCACACGCTCGAGCGCTACAACCGCGACGCCGCGCGCGGCGCCGACCCGCTCTTCCACAAGTCGCCGGCGCACCTGCGCCCGCTCGACTGCCCGCCCTTCGCCGCGCTCGACTGCTGCACCGCGAGCTCCTTCTTCGGCGTGTTCACGCTCGGCGGGCTCGCGATCCGTGCGAGCGCCGAGGTGCTGACGCCCGAGGGCGACGCGATCCCGGGCCTGTACGCGGCGGGCCGCAACACGGCCGGGCTGTGCCTCGAGGGGCGCGGCTACGCGAGCGGGCTCTCGATCGGCGACGCCACCTTCTTCGGGCGCATCGCCGGCCGCAACGCCGCCGCGTGCGAGCCGTGGGAGTAGGCGCGCCGTGAGATTGTTCGAGCCGATCTCGATCGGGCCGATGCGGCTGCGCAACCGCCTCGTGATGTCGCCGATGACGACCGGGTACGCCACGTTCGACGGCCTGCCGACGCCGCGCCTCGTCGCCTTCCTCGAGGCGCGCGCGAAGGGCGGCGTCGGGCTCGTGACGCTCGAGGCCTGCGTCGTCGACCGCCGCCACCGCGAGGTGCCGCAGTCGATGCACTTCTCGAGCGACGACGTCGTCGAGGCGCACCGCGCGCTCGTCGACGCGGTGCACGCGCACGGCGCCGCGGTGCAGCCCCAGATCGTCCACGCCGGGCCCGACGCGCTGTCGCCGCAGCTCGAGAAGATCCACAGCCTCGGGCCGTCGGTGATCCCGTCGTATCTGACCGGCACGCCGAGCCGCGAGCTCGCGGCCGACGAGCTGCCGCCGATCCTCGACCAGTACAAGGCCGCGGTGCGCCGCGTGCGCGAGGCCGGCTACGACGGCATCGAGCTTCACGCGGCCCACGGCTACATGCTGCTCGGCTCGTTCCTGTCGCCGTGGCGCAACAAGCGCGGCGACGAGTACGCGGGGCGGCGGCGCGAGGGGCGCCTTCGCTTCCTCCTCGAGGTGCTCGCGGCGATTCGCGCCGAGGTCGGCCGCGACTTCCCGATCACGCTGCGGATCTCCGGCTACGAGCGCGTGCCCGGCGGCCGCCCGATCGACGACACGGCGCGGATCGCGCCGCGCCTCGCCGCGGCCGGCGTCGACGCGTTCCACGTCTCCGGCGGCGTGATCGACCGCCTCACGTCGATGATCGTCACCGGCTCGGCGTGGGGCGACGCGCACAACCGCGCCGCCGCGGCGGCGGTGAAGAGCGTCGTCGACGTGCCGGTGATGGCGGTGGGGCGCATCCACGACCCGCGACTCGCCGAGGAGATCCTCGCGCGCGGCGAGGCCGACCTGATCGTGATGGGCCGCCCGCTGCTCGCCGACCCCGAGCTGCCGGAGAAGCTGCGGACGCGCCGCGCCGCGAGCGTGCGCCGCTGCATCTCGTGCGAGAACTGCATCGACTCGATGGAGCAGGCGAACATGAGCTGCGCCGTCAACGGCCTGTCGGGCCGCGAGGGCGAGCTGTCGCTCGCGCCGGCGCGCGAGCGCAAGCGCGTGCTCGTCGTCGGCGGGGGGCCCGGCGGCCTCGAGACCGCACGCCTCGCGGCGCTCCGCGGCCACCGCGTGACGCTCGTCGAGCGCGAGCGCGCGCTCGGCGGCGCGCTGCGGATGGCCGCGACGGTGCACCCCGAGAACGCGCCCTTCCTCGACTTCCTGCTGCGCGAGGTGGCGCGGCTGCCGGTCGAGGTGCGACGCGGCACGGCGCTCGCGCCCGGTGGGGCGCGCGCGTTCGCGCCCGACGCGGTCGTCGTCGCGACCGGCGGCCGCGTCGTCGTGCCGCGCGTGCCCGGCGACGAGCAGCGCCACGTCTGGACCGGCCCCGCGCTGCGCCAGTGGCTGCGCCCGGTCGCGCGCGTCGCCGGCCCGCGCGCGCTGCGCGCGCTCTCGCGCGTCTGGATGCCGCTCGGCCGCCGCGTCGCGGTCGTCGGCGGCGACCTCGCGGCCGTCGAGCTGGCCGAGTTCCTCGCGACGCGAGGCCGGCGCGTGACGCTGCTCGAGCGCGGGCCGCGCCTCGCGCCCGAGGTCGGGCCGAAGCGCCTCGCCGAGCAGATGGACCGCCTCGATCGACTGGGCGTCGCGGTCGTCGGCGGCGTCGAGGTCGAGCGCATCACGCCGGCGGGCCTCGTGCTGCGGCCCGAGGAGGGCTCGCCGCGCGAGCTCGCGGCGGACTCCGTCGTGCTCGCCGGCGAGCTCGAGGCCGACACGTCCCTCTTCGACGCGCTGAAGGGCGAGGTGCCCGAGCTGCACGCCGTCGGCGACTGCACCGGGCTCGGGCTGATCCGCAAGGCGACCGAGGACGCGACGCGCGTCGCGGCGGCGCTGTAGCGAGCACACGAACGAAGAGGAGAGCGGAATGAGCGACGAGCACCCGGCGATGCGCGCGGCCCACGAGTCGTGGCGCTGCGTCCAGGCGCGGCTGCGCGACGAGTGGCTGGCGCTGATGGCCGACGAGGTCGTGATCGAGGACCCGATCGGGGTCGGCCCGACGAACCCGACCGGCCGGGGCTTTTGCGGCCGCGCCGAGGCGGAGAAGTTCTGGGACCAGAACCTCGCGCCGACCGAGAGCGTGCGCATCACCGCGCACGAGTCCTTCGCCGCGGGCGACGAGTCGGCGCACGTGCTGACGCTCGTCACGTCGTTCCCGAACGGCGTGAAGATGACCGTGCACGGGATCTTCACCTACACCGTCGACGACGCCGGCAAGCTGCGCGCGCTGCGCGGCTACTGGTCGATGGCGGACGCGGCGGTCGAGAAGCCGTGAGGTGATCGGCCTACCCTGCGCGTGGGGCCGATTGGGGGGTGGACCTCGAGCGGAGGCGTGTCGCAGAATGGCCCGACACGCCCGGAGGTAGCCCATGTCCGCACGTGCTCTCGCGACGGCGCTCGTTCTCACGCTGCTGCTCGTGCCCGCCTGCAGGACGGCGCGCGTCTACGAGGTGGAAGACCAGGCGCTCGGGCCCGCGCCGCTCGAGCAGCGCGAGGCGCAGATCGCGCGCGCGGCGCGGATGCAGGGCTGGTCGGTCGAGACCCTCGAGCCCGGCGTCATGATCGCGACGAAGCGCTTGAAGAAGCACGTGGCCTCGACGACCGTCGTCTACGACGAAGACAGCTTCTCGCTCGCGCTGCGCAACAGCGTGAGCTTCAAGCAGTCCGGCGACCGGATCCACAAGCTCTACAACGCGTGGGTCGAGGACCTCGAGACCGCGATCCGCCGCGAGGCGTCCGCGCCGGGCTACGACGCCGGGGCCGTCTCGAGCGGGCCGAACGAGTAGGAGGAGACCTCGATGATCCGCATCCGCATCGCGTCGCTGCTGCTCCTGGCGGCCACCGCCGCCGTCGCCTGCGGGGGGCGCGCGCCCGAGGCCGCCGCCGACGAGCCGCCGGCGCCCTCGGTCTTCCTCGACGGATCGAAGGTGGGCGGCGTCGAGGTGACCTACGACGGCCTCGAGCCCGACCGCGTGGAGCGGCTCGAGGCCTACGAGGGGCCGCGCCTGATCCGGGAAGGCGTCGAGTCGAAGCTCGCGGCCGTCGGAAACCTCGACCCGGCCGGGGCGCTCGACGTCACGATCGAGCTCGACAAGTTCCGCCTGCGCTCGAGCGCGTCGGCGTTCTGGTGGGGCGCCGCCGCTGGCGTCGACCAGATCATCGTCACCGTGCGCGTGTCGAAGAACGGCGAGGAGGTGAAGTCGTTCTCGACGAATACGTCGACCGTCCTCGGCGGGATCGCCTACGCCGGGGGCGGGCGCCGCATGCAGCGCCTGACCGACTCGCTGGCGGAGCGGATCGTCGCTCGCCTCTGAGCCGGCGCCCGCCTAGGCCGGCCGCCGCCCCGTGTACTCGCAGAACGCGCCCGGGATCACGACCTCGAACTTGACGTTGGCGAAGCCCGCAGCGCGCATCGCGGCGACGATCGTCTCGGGCGGCACGCACTTCTCGACCGTGTCCCAGTAGTAGTCCATCAGGAGCTTCGCCTCGCGGCTGCCGGTCGAGAGCAGCGTCATCGCCGGGATCACCTTCGCCCACGCGAAGCGCGTCAGCCGGTGGCCGAGCTTCGACTCCGGGACGTGGCCCTCGAGGATCCAGACGCGGCCCCCGGGCTTCAGCACGCGCAGGTAGCTCTCGAAGGTGCGCGCGAGGCTCGACACGTGGCGGAGCGCGATGCCCATCGTCACGAAGTCGAAGGTCTCGCTCTTGAAGGGCAGCGCGTCGCCGACGCCGCGCGTCAGCGGCCCGGAGAACACGCGCCGCGCCTGCTTCAGCATCCCCGGCGTCGGGTCGCAGCCGACGACGCGGCCGCTCGGGCCGACGAGGCGCGCCGCGCCGCGCGCGACCGCGCCGGTGCCGGTCGCGACGTCGAGCACCTGCATGCCGGGCCCGACGCCGGCGCGCTTCATCGAGAAGCGCCGGTACCACAGGCCGCCCTTCAGGAACAGCGTCTCGATGCGGTCGTAGTGCTGCGCGGTGCGGTCGAAGAGGTCGATCACGTAGTGCTGCCGGTCGCGCTCGTAGTACTCGGTCAGCGGCGCGTGCGGCGGGATCTCCTGGGGGTCGATGCGTCGGTCGGGCGTGGTCTGCATGGCGCGGGTTGTCTCCGTCGAATGCCGGATGCTAGCTCGACGCGGCCAGGATGCGCTCGACGATCTCGGGCGGCGTCTCGAAGCGCAGCTGCCCGGACGCGTCGAGCGCGGCCAGTCGCGTGTGGCCGTGCGCCGAGCGCCGGCCGTGGCTCAGGTTGCGGATCTCGTAGCGGATCGTCAGGCGCCGCTCGTAGTCGGCGATCCACGCGTCGACGCGCGCCCGCTCCGCGTAGCGCAGCGGGAAGCCGTGGCGGCAGAACGACTCGATCACGACGAGCCGGAGCTTCCCGTCGAGGACGTCGCCGGCGTCGAGGTCGAGCCGGCGCAGCAGCGCCATGCCGCCGGCCTCGAAGTACTTCGGGTAGTGCCCGTGCCAGACGATGCCGAGCGCGTCGACGTGGTGGAACGGGACCTCGAGCTCGACGCTGGTCGCGCAGAGCTTCATC
>CAZQYK010000277.1:0-3138 GCA_964597285.1 uncultured Spirochaetales bacterium | reverse complement strand
GAGCGCCGGCGACGCGACGCGCACCGCGAGCGCCGGGCATGCGCTGCGCGCGTGGGCCACCGTCGCGCTGGTCCGCACGCCCGAGCGCGCGGCCTCGGGCGACACCGACAGCAGATCGGCGCGCGGGCCGGGTCCGGCGGCGATCGCGAGCGGACGGCCGCTCAGCTCGGGGTGGGCGCGCAGCTCGGCCGCGAGCGGCAGGTCGGCCACGCGCGCGCAGGCGACGCGCAAGGGCTCAGCCTCCGGAGGAGCCGAGCGCGAGGAGGATGCGCACGCGTTCGGCGAGCCCGGGCCCGCGGCGCCGGCGCGCGACGAGCACGTCGACCTCGAGGCCTTCGAGCAGGCTCGGCGGCGCGCTGAAGCGCGCCGCCGCCGCGCGCAGCTCGAGCGCGAGGTCGGCCGCGCTGCCGGTGACGCGGCGGCGCGACAGCACGATCAGCGCGCTGCCCGACGCGGTCGCGGCGCGGCCGAGCCGCTGCCAGACGGTGGTCGGCCAGAAGGCGGTCGGCCAGAAGGCGGTCGACGGCGCGGGGCGGCGCGCGTCGGCGCCGTCGTCGGCGTCGAGCAGCACGGCGGCGAAGCCGCGCGCCCGAAGCAGGCGCTCGCAGCAGCGCGCGGCGGCGCCGGGGTCGGTCGGCCGCGCCCACAGCACGCGCTCGAGCCGCACGCCTGCCCGTGCTGCCGAGCCCGGATGGAACGCGTCGGCGCCGTCGACGACCGCGACGATCTCGTCGGCCTCGGTCGCGCGCGCCAGCAGCGCGAGCGCGAGCGACGTGCGCCCCGAGCCCGGCGGCCCGCTGAGCTCGCTGATCCGCCCCCGCGCGAGTCCGCCGCCGAGCGCGCGGTCGAGCTCGGCGACGCCGGTCGCGAGCGCCCCGCGCGCCTCGCTCCCGCCGCGCGAGCCGCGCTGCACGCGCGGCCCCAGGTCGCGCAGCAGCCGCGCCACGGCGGGGGAGGGGGACATGGGGAGGGAATTTTCGCCTCGTTTTCGCCGCCGATCAAGAGTCCGGATGCGTTCGGATCCCGATTACTCCCGCGCCTCCGTCGTGCCGCCGAAGAGCAGATCGAGCAGCGTGCGGCTCTCGGCGGTCGCGAAGACACAGACCTCGTCGCCGGGCTCGAGGCGGGTGCTGCCCCGCGGCACCACGACCCGGTCCTCCCGTACCGCGAGCGTGACGAGGCAGCCCTCCGGCAGGTCCAAGTCGCGGACGTACTGCCCGGCCACGGCCGAGGCCGGCGCGATCTCGTACCACAGGAACTCGCCCGGCAGGTCGCGCAGCGAGACCAGCTCGACGCTCGCCCGGGTCCCGCGGCGCGGGACGCCGCCGAGGCCGAGCCAGCGCGCCACCGGCGCCACCGTCGTGCCCGTCACGAGACTGTTGAGCAGCACCACGAAGAAGACCAGGTGGAAGAGATCGTCTCCGCCCGGGACGCCGCGCAAGACCGGGTAGGCCGCGAGGATGATCGGGACGGCGCCGCGCAGACCCACCCACGAGACGAAGAGCGTCTCGCGCCAAGGCGCGCGCAGCGGCCCGAGCACCAGGCCGACGGCCAGCGGGCGGGCGATGAATGCGAGCAGCGCGGCGAGTGCCAGACCCACCGGGATCGCGGGGACGAGGCGCGACGGGAAGACCAGCAGTCCGAGCAGCACGAACATCGCGATCTGAGCGAGCCAGGCCAGCGCATCGTGCACCCGCCGCACGCCGGCGCGGTAGGGCATCGGCCCCGAGCCCAGGACGATCGCGGCGACGTACACCGAGAGGAAGCCGGAGCCGCCGAGCAGCGTGGGCACGGAGTAGGCCAGCAGCGCGATCGCCACCGTGAGGACCGGGTACAGGCCGATCGCGGGCAGCTCGACCGTGCGCAGGAGCCAGCGGCCCAGCAGGCCGAAGGCGATTCCGCCCGCCGCGCCCACGCCGAGCTGGATCGCCAGCAGGCCCGCGTAGCCGAACGGGCCGCGCGACGCTCCCAGGACCCACTCGGTGACGGCGAGCGTCAGGAAGACGGCCATCGGATCGTTGAGCCCGGACTCGAGCTCGAGGACCGCCGCCGTCGATTCGCGCAGGCGCACGCCGCTGCCGCGCAGCACCGCGAACACGGCCGCGGCGTCCGTCGACGAAACCACCGCGCCCACCAGCAGCGCCAGCGGCGCGGGAAGGCCGAGGACGTGGCCGGCCGCGGCGACGCAGGCCGCCGTCACGAGCACGCCGAGCGTCGCCAGCAGGCCGGCGGGCAGGACCGCGCGCCGCACCACGGCCGACGACGTATTGAGGCCGCCGTCGAAGAGGATCAGGACCAGAGCCAGCGTGCCGACGCGAAACGAGAGCTCGTAGTCCTCGAAGGGGATGCCGGCGACTCCCTCGGAGCCTGCGAGGATGCCGAGGGCCAGGAAGAGCAGCAGCGCCGGGACTCCGAGGCGCTGAGAGATGGGGCTCGCGATGCCGGCCAGCGCGAGCAGCAGCCCGACGGCGGCGAGGACGGCGGCGGTGAGCCCGAGCTCGGACATGCGCCGGGCAGACTAGCCGCAGGGCTCCCGGCCGCCCGAGGGAGGAGCAGCGCGGTGGGCCTAGCGCTTGATCCGGACGCGGCGGCCGTCGACGGCGAGCCGGCCCTCGGCGATCAGCCGGATCGCCTCCGGGACGAGGCGGCGCTCGGCGGCCTGCACGCGCGCGGCGAGCGTCTCGGGCGTGTCGTCGTCGCGAACCGCGACGGCCTCCTGGAGGAGGATCGGACCGTGGTCGTACTCGTCGTCGGCGAAGTGCACCGTCGCGCCGGTGACCTTGACGCCGGCCTCGAGCACGGCCTCGTGCACGCGGCGCCCGTAGAAGCCGTGGCCCGAGAAGGCCGGGATCAGCGCCGGGTGCACGTTGATCACGCGTCCGGCGAAGCGCTCGCGCGGCTCGAAGGGCGACAGGAAGCCGAGCAGCGCGACGAGGTCGACCTCGAAGCGCGCGAGCTCGGCGTGCAGCGCGTCGTTGAACGCGCCGACGTCGCGGTGCTCGCGCCGCGCCACCGCGAGCGCCGGCACGCCGCGCCGCTCGGCGCGCGCGAGCCCACCGGCGCCGCGCTTCGACGCGATCACCACCTCGACGCGCGCCGGCAGCCCGCCCTCGATCGCCTCGAAGAGGTTCTCGAGGC
>CAZQYK010000276.1:0-6246 GCA_964597285.1 uncultured Spirochaetales bacterium | reverse complement strand
GTACCTGCGCAGCCTCGAGGCCCGCCCGCGCCCGGAGACGACGCGTTAGGCGTCGCCGCCCTCGCCCTCGAGCGCCTCGATCTCGCCGGCGATCTCCTCCCAGCCGGCGTAGCGCTCCTCGATTTCGGCCCGCACCGCATCGCGCTCGGCCAGCGTCGCGCGCACGAAGTCGCCGTCGGAGTAGACGTCGGGCTCGGCGAGCTGCGCGGTCAGCTCCTCGATCCGCTCCTCCCGCTCGAGGATCTCCTCCTCGAGCGCGCCGAGACGGCGCCGCGCGCGCTCGAGTGCGCGCTGGCGCGACTTCGCGCGCTCGCGCGCGGCGATGCGCTCCTCCTTGTCGCCGCGCGCTTGCGCCGACGGGGCATCGCTCGCGTCCGGCGCCGGCTCGGCGCGCGCCGCAGCGCGCGCGTAGTCCGAGTAGCTGCCCGGGAACGAGCGCAGCGCCCCATCGCGCACCTCGACGACGCGCGTCGCGAGCGCGTCGATGAAGTCGCGGTCGTGCGAGATGAAGAGCAGCGTGCCGCGGTACTCGCGCAGCGCGGCCTCGAGCACCTCGCACGACTCGACGTCTAGGTGGTTCGTCGGTTCGTCGAGCACGAGGAAGTTGCGCGGCCGCAGCAGCAGCTTCGCGAGCGCGAGCCGCGCCTTCTCGCCGCCGGAGAGCACGGCGACCTTCTTGTCGACCTCGTCGCCCGAGAACAGGAACGCGCCGAGGTGGCCGCGCAGGCGCGGCACGTCGTCGGTCTCGGCCACCGACGCGAGCTCCTCGAGCGCGCTGCGCCGCGCGTCGAGCGTCTCGAGCTGGTGCTGCGCGTAGAAGGCCAGGTCGACGTGGTGACCGAGCGTGCGCTCGCCGCCGTCGAGCGCGAGCACGCCGGCGGCGATCCGCAGCAGCGTGCTCTTCCCGGCGCCGTTCGGTCCGACCAGCGCGACGCGTTCGCCGCGGCGCAGCGCGAGGTCGACGCCCGCGTAGACGGTGCGCTCGCCGTAGCGCTTGTGCACGCCGTGCAGCGTCAGCACCGCGTCGCCCGAGCGGCGCGGCGCCGGGATGCGCAGCCGCAGCGCGCGCGCGCGCGACTCCGGAGCCTCGACCCGATCGAGCTTCTCGAGCGCCTTGACGCGGCTCTGCACCTGGCGCGCCTTCGACGCCTTGTAGCGGAAGCGCTCGACGAAGCGTTCGACCTCGGCGATCTCGCGCTGCTGGTGGCGCGCGAGCGCCGCGAGCTGCTCCTCGCGCGCGGCGCGCGCCTCCTGGTAACGGTCGTAGCCGCCGTCGTAGACGGCCAGGGCGCCGCCGACGAGCTCGGCCATCCGCGTCGCGTGGCGGCGCAGGAACGCGCGGTCGTGCGAGATCACGATCGCGCCGCCGCGGAAGGCCGCGAGGGTCTCCTCGAACCACTGGATCGACGGCAGGTCGAGGTGGTTCGTCGGCTCGTCGAGCAGCAGCACGTCGGGCGCGGCGAGCAGCAGCTTCGCGAGCTCGACGCGCATCCGCCAGCCTCCGCTGAAGCTCGCGAGCGGGCGATCGACCTCGTCGGCGCGGAAGCCGAGGCCGGCGAGCACGCGCAGCACGCGCGCCTCGCGCTCGAAGCCGCCGGCAAACTCGAAGGCCGCGCGCTCGCGGTCGTAGCGCTCCGCGAGCTCGGGCGGCACCTCGGCGCCGGCGCGGCCGAGCTCGGTCATCTCGCGCTCGAGCCCGCGGATCTCGCGCTCGAGCGCCGCGATCTCGGCGGTCGCCAGCGACGCCTCGTCGCGCACGCTGCGCGCCGTGCCCGGGTCGATCTCCTGGCGCAGGATCCCGACACGCACGCCGCGCGAGCGGTGCACCGCGCCGGCGTCGGGCGCATCATCGCCGGCGGCGATGCGCAGCAGCGTGGTCTTCCCGGCGCCGTTGCGGCCGATCAGGCCAATGCGGTCGCCGGCCGCGACGTGGAGGTCGACGCCGCGGAAGAGCGCGCGCCCGCCGTGGCTGCGCGCGACGTCCTGGAGCCTCAGCAGCACGCCGGGACGGTAGCGTCGGCGTCCGGCGCCGTGGCCGGCCGCGCGATACCCTGCGCGCGATGCCCCTCGACCCCGCGACCCGCGAGCGCATCCAGCGCCTCGTCGACGACCACCCGGTGATGCTCTTCCTGAAGGGCAGCCGTGCCGAGCCGCGCTGCGGGTTCTCGGCCACCGTCGTGCAGCTGCTCGACCAGCTCGTGCCCGATTACGCCACCTGCGACGTGCTCGCCGACCCTGCGCTGCGCGAGGGCGTCAAGGAGTTCAGCGACTGGCCGACGATCCCGCAGCTCTACGTGCGCGGCGAGTTCGTCGGCGGCTGCGACATCGTCGGCGAGCTCTTCGAGAGCGAGGAGCTCCACGCGCTGCTCGGCGTCGAGCTCCCGAGCCCCGAGGCGCCGCGCGTCGAGGTGTCCGACGCGGCTGCCGGCGCGCTGCGCGCCGGCCTCGAGCAGGCCGGCGCGGGCGGCGTGCTGCGGCTGCTCGTCGACGCGCGCCACCGCGCGCGCCTCGTGATCTCGCCGCCCGGCGAGCGCGACCTGCGCGTCGACGCCGGCGGACTGGCGCTGCACCTCGACCCGCTGAGCGCGTCGCGCGCCGCCGACGCGCGGATCGACGTGCAGCCCGGCCGCCGCGGCGTCGCGCTGAAGGTGCTGCTGCCGCACGCGCCGGCAGCGGCCTCGCCGACCGCCTAGCGCTCACCTCCCCGCGTCGTCTCGCGTTCCGTCGGCGGGGCGTCGGCGCCGGGCAGCTCGTCGCCGGTCTTCTGGACGACGGTGAACTTCAGATAGTGGGTCTCGGGCATGCCGACGAGCACCGGGTGGTCGGGCGGCTGCGAGCCGCGGTAGAGCACGCGCAGCCCGCAGCCGGCGCGGCGCGCCGAATAGCGCAGCAGCGACTCGAACTCGCGCTCGTCGATCGCGTGCGAGCACGAAGAGGTCGCCAGCACGCCGCGCTCGGGCAGCAGGCGCAGCGCGTTGATGTTGATCGACTGGTAGGCGCGGCGCGCCGCTGCGACGTGGCGCCGGCTCTTCGCGAAGGCCGGCGGATCGAGCACCACGAGGTCGTGACCCTCCGGCGCGTCGGCGAGGCGGGCGAGCCGATCGAGCGCGTCGGCCTTCTCGAGCTCGACCCGGTCCCCGAGCCCGTTGAGCGCCGCGTTGCGGCGCGCCCGCTCGAGCGCCGCCGCGGAGCCGTCGACGAGCTGGACGTGGGCCGCGCCCGCCGCGGCGGCCTGGAGCCCGAAGCCGCCGTCGGCGCTGAACACGTCGAGCACGCGCCGCCCGCGCGCGAAGCGCCGCAGCTCGGCGCGGTGCAGCCGCTGGTCGAGGAACCAGCCGGTCTTCGGACCCTCGAGCGGATCGATCTCGAAGCGCAGGCCGTGCTCCTCGATCGCGACCGGCCCGTCGAGCGCGCCGCGCACGACGCCGCGCCGCTCCGGCAGCCCGTCCTTCGCCCGCAGCGCGTCGTCGTTGCGCTCGATGATCGCGCGCGGGCCGAGCAGCGACTCGATCGCGTCGAGCAGGGCCTCGCGGCGCTGGTCGACGCCGGCGCACAGAGTCGACCAGCAGACGATCTCGCCGTAGACGTCGACGATCGTCCCGGGCAGCCCGTCGCTCTCGCTGAAGACCCAGCGGAAGTGCCGCTCGCCGCCGAACACGAGGCGCCGGTGTTCGAGCGCGCGGGCGAGGCGCGCCTCGAAGAACGCGGCGTCGACGGGCGCGTCGACGTGGCGGCCGAGGAAGCGGAACGCGATCAGCGAGCTCTCGTGGTAGAAGCCGGCCCCGAGCCGGCGCCCGTCGGCGTCGCGCAGCCCGACGACGTCGCCGGTGCGCGGCGAGCCCTCGACCGCGCCGATCTGGTTGCGGAACGCCCACGGATGGCCGCGCAGCAGCTGCCGTCCCTGCCGCGGCCGCAGCACGAGCTGCGCTGCGCCCGCGCCGCTCACGGCGCGTCGCCTTCCACGCCGAGCGCGTCTTCGAGCCGGCGCTGCGTGTGCGGATCGTCGGGCCGCAGGACGAGGCCCTGATCGCGCAGGAGGTTCTCCAGGTGGTAGTGGGCGCGGGCCGTCGCCGGGTGCGCCGCGATGGCGCGTTCGAAGTGGTCGCGCGCGCGCTCCGCGTCGCCGCGGCCCTTGTAGATGAACGAAGCGCGCCAGACGCCGATCTGGCGCCAGCTCGGCGCGGCGAGCGCCACCAGCAGCGCGAGCGTCGCCGCGCCGAGCAGCAGGCCGGCGAGCGCGAGGCCATGGCGATCGGGGGGTCGTGAGGTCGAGGTCACCGCAAGTCCGCAGCGGCGGAAGCCGAGCGAGAAGGAAAGCACAGCCCGGGGTCGCGGGCCGAGGTACCACGCGCGCCGGCGCGGTTGCGACCCCCGGGCGATCGGTGCATTCTCCGGCGCTCCGGAGGCCCGATGCTTCGAGCGCAGCGATCGGCGCGGTTCGCGTGGATCGAAGGAGAGCAGACGGAGCGGCTGGCCTCCTTCGCGGAATGCGTCGAGAGCGGCCTCGACGCCGAGCAGCGCTCGCTGCCCTGCCGCTTCCTCTACGACGCGCGCGGCTCGGAGCTCTTCGAGCGGATCTGCGAGCTGCCCGAGTACTACCTGACCCGCGCCGAGCACGAGATCCTCGAGCGGCATGCGGACGAGATCGTCGCGCGTTGTCCGGCGCCGACGACGCTCGCGGAGCTCGGCAGCGGCAGCTCGGCGAAGACGCGCCTGCTGATCGAGGCCTTCCTCTCGCGCCAGGGCCGGCTGCGCTACGTGCCGGTCGACATCTCGCACACGATGCTCGAGGACGCCGCGCGCGCGCTGCTCGCCGAGTACCCGCGCCTCGAGATCGTCGCGATCGCCAGAGAGTACCGCGAGGGCCTGCGCCTGGTCGCGAAGGAGACGCGTGGCCCGAAGCTGATCGCGTGGCTCGGCTCGAACATCGGGAACTTCACGCGCGAGGGGGCCGCGTCCTTCCTCGCCGGGATCCGCGACGCGATGGGTCCGCAGGACCGCCTGCTGCTCGGCGCCGATCGGCGCAAGGAGCCCGCCCTGCTCGAGCGCGCCTACGACGACGCGCAGGGCGTGACCGCGCGCTTCAGCAAGAACCTGCTCGAGCGCGTCAACCGCGAGCTCGGCGGCGACTTCGACCTCGACGGCTGGCAGCACCGCGCGCGGGTCGTCGACGGCGGCGCGCGCGTCGAGATCGGCCTCGTCTGCCGGCGCGATGCGACGGTGCGGATCGCCGCGCTCGGCCGCAGCTTCCGCTTCGCCGCGGGCGACTTCATCCACACCGAGGACTCGGCGAAGTACTCCGACGCCGAGATCGCCGCGATGGCGCGCGGCGCGTCGCTCGCGGTCGAGGCGACCTGGCTCGACTCCGCCGGGCGCTTCTGCGCGAGCCTGCTCGGCCCCCGCTAGCTGGGGCCTGCGCCCCGGCGACCGGCCGCGCGGCGGCGACGGGCCCCGGAAAAGGAACGGCCCGGAGTTCGAGAACCCCGGGCCTCCCTGGGAAGGGGATATTCTGCTGTCTGCCGAGGAAGTGGCCGGCCGGCCGAAGAGGTGTCACAGAAAGAGCGGAAGAATCCGCTGGAGCTGCAACTCACCGATCCCGCAGCGCTTCTCGGAGCCCTACTCCTCGTAGTCGGGCTCGATCGAGATCGCGAGGTTCCCGTCTTCGTAGGCTCCCGCGCCGATCACGACCCGGTGGCGGTTGCGGGTCCGGGCGTCGAGCTTGACCGCGCCGTCGACGTCGACCGCCATCAGCACGCCCTGCTTGCCCTTGTGCATCGGCCGCACCCGCACCGAGCGGCCGTCGGGCAGCGGGATCGTCCCGACCTGGTCGACGTGGAGGTTGACCCGCTCCTCGCGGATCACCCGCATGCTGCGGTAGCGGAGCTGCTTCTTGAGGTCGGCGTCGAGTGCCCGGGCCCGGGGGTCGACCTCGCCCTTGCGGTTCGAGGTCTGGACGACCATCACGTTGACCGGCACGAGCGCCGGCTCGTCGTCGGCGGCGCGGGCCGCGGGGGCCGCGCCGAGCAGTCCGAGCGCGAGGATCGCGGCGACGCCGCCGCGCGCGATCCGTCGGGCGCGGCTAGACCGACTCACCATCGCCTCCTCGCGCTCCCCGGGCGGCCGACTCGGACGCGCTGTCGAGGATCCAGATGATCGTAGTATCCGGGGAGCCCTCGAGCACGATCACGTTCCGGCCGCCGCTGTCGAGCCAGCGGACGACGCCGCCGGGCGCCGGGGCCTCCGGCG
>CAZQYK010000275.1:0-4566 GCA_964597285.1 uncultured Spirochaetales bacterium | reverse complement strand
TCTCGCGCGCCGGGCCCGCGCGCCCCTCGGCGTCGGGGGCCGGCGCGAGGAAGTGCTCGAGGGGACGCCCGGTCACGTCGGCGCGCACGTGGCCGAAGATCCCCTCGGCCGCGCCGTCCCACGAGCGGATCCGGCCGAGCAGATCGGTCGTGACGATCGCGACGCCGGCGCCCTCGGAGCCGTCGTCGTCGACGGCGGCGGCGGCGCGCCGGCGCGGCTCGGCGAGCGGGCGCTGCTCGAGGCTCGCGAACGACAGCGCGCGCGCCATCTCGCGCAGCGCGCGCTCGGCCTCCTCGACGCTCGGGCCGGCGGCCTCGCTCGTCGCGATCGGGTCGCCGTCGCGGCCGGGTCCGGCGGTGACCCGGCGAACGTCGAGCCGGTCCGCGCCGGAGCGCGGCGCGGCCGCAAGCAGCGCTCCGCTATCCGATCGCGCCGCCGACACCGGGCAGACCCCACAGCGACGCGACCGCAATCCACAGCCCGAACGCGACGCTGAATACGCCGAGCGCCGCCTGGAGCCCGCGCGCGAGCGGCGCGAGCCGCGGCGCCGACGCGCGCAGCGGCCGCGAGATCGCGAGCGAGAGCGCCGTCATCCCGACCATCGTCCCGAGCGAGAACGCCGCGAGGTGCGCGAAGGCCTGTCCGGTCGACGCGGCGCCCTCGGTCGAGAGCAGCACCAGCGCCGCCGATCCGGCGAGCCCGTGCGCGCCGCCGACCGCGAGCGCGCGCGCGAGCGGCCGGCGCGCATGCGCGTGCTCGTGCGCGTCGGGGTCGTGCGCGCGCTCCTCGGCCGCGTGCGCGTGGGCGTGCAGGTGCAGCGCGCCGTCTTCGTGGCGGTGCGCGTGGAAGTGGACACGCTCGCGGCGCAGCCGCCGCAGCACGTCGACGCCGAGCGCGACGAGCACGACGCCGACGGCGGCCTCGAAGATCCGCGCGAGCGCCGGCGGCAGCGCGAGGCCGAGGCCGATCACCGCGGCGCCGACCGCGAAGAGCGTCAGCGCGTGACCGACGCCCCACGCGCCCCCGAGCGCCGCGCGCTGGCGCAGCGACGCGCGCCGCGTCGCGAGCGCGGCCACCGCGACGACGTGGTCGGCCTCGAGCGCGTGCTTGACGCCGAGCAGCACGCCGAGCGCGAGGAGCGAGCCCATCATCGCGCGGCTCCGTCGGCGCGCGCCGCGCCGCGCACGCCGCGCCGCAGCCACGCGTACCACGCGTCGAGCCCCTCGCCGGTCTTCGACGACACGGGCAGGATCTCGAGCCGAGGGTTCACGCGCAGCGCGTTTGCGCGGCACTCGTCGGCGTCGAAGTCGAGGTGCGGCAGCAGGTCGACCTTCGACAGCAGCATCAGCGCGCTCTCGTGGAACATGTGGGGGTACTTGAGCGGCTTGTCCTCGCCCTCGGTCACCGACACGATCACGACCTTCGCCCGCTCACCGAGGTCGAAGAGCGCCGGGCACACCAGGTTGCCGACGTTCTCGATCAGCAGCAGCGAGTGCGCCGGCGGGTCGAGCTCCTCGAGCGCGCGCGCGATCATCTCCGCGTCGAGGTGGCAGCCGCTGCCGGTGTTGATCTGCACGACCGGGCCGCCGGCCGCGCGGATCCGCTCGGCGTCGCGCAGCGTCGCCTGGTCGCCCTCGATCACCGAGATCGCCAGCTCGCGGCCGAGCTCGCGCAGCGTGCGCTCGAGCAGCGTCGTCTTGCCGGCGCCCGGCGAGCTCATCAGGTTCCACGCCGAGACGTCGCGCCCGTCGAGCCAGCCGCGGTTGCGCTCGGCGCGGCGGTCGTTGCGCGCGAGGATGTCCTGCTCGAGGCGCAGCGTGCGCGCGTCGGCGCGCGCGTCGACGGCGGGCGGGTGCGAGTGGTCGTGGTCGTGATGCGAGTGGTCGTGCACGTGGCCGTCACCGTGGTCGTGGCCGTGATCGTGTTCGTGTGCGTGGCCGTGCGCACTCCCGAGCGCGGTCACGCGCGCCTCGCCGTCGCCGGAGCAGCCGCAGGTCGTGCACATCTCAGACCACCTCCACCTCGCGGATGCGCAGCTCGCGCCCCGCCGACACGTCGAGGTCGGCGCTGCCGCAGCCGCAGAGCGCGAGCCAGTCGTCGACGACCTGCAGGGCGCCGCACTCGCGGCAGCGCGCGCGGCCCTCGACCTCGACGATCTCGAGCCGCGAGCCTTCGAGCGGCGTCCCCTTCGCGCACAGGTCGAAGCAGAAGCGCACGGCGTCGGGCACGACGCCCGAGAGCCGGCCGATCGCGAGCGCGACGCGCGTGACGCGCGCGCCGTCCACGCGCTCCGCCACCGCCGCGACGACGCTCTCGGTGATCGCCAGCTCGTGCACGCCTCCCCTCCTGCGCTACGCCGCGCGCGCGTCGCCGTTCGGACGCCGCGCCTGGGTCGCCGCCATCACCTGCGCGATCGCGCCGCCGAGCAGCTGGCTGCCGTTCGCCATCAGCCGGCGCATCTCGTCGGACTCGCCGAGCCGCGAGAGCACGCGCACGACGTCCTCGTTGCCGGACAGGCTGCGCAGCGCGTCGCCGAGCGGGCCCTTGCCGTCGCCGAGATCCTTCAGGTTCTGCGCGAGCGAGCCGCCGGCCTGCGCGAGAGCGTTCTGCGCCATCATCTTGCCGATCGACACCATGCCGCGGAACTCCTCGCTCTCGATCACGCTCTGCCAGGCCTCCTTGAGCTCGTCGAGCCCTTCCTGTCCCGCGCGCGCCCCGAGCACGTAGCCGACCACGAAGCCGATCAGTCCCCCCATGAGCCCTCCTCCGTGGGCCGGCGGTCGCGCGCCGTCGCGACGACCGCCTGGCCGAAGCTGAGTCCCCCGTCGTTGCAGGGGACGCGTTGGTGGATCCAGACGCGGAAGCCCGCGCCTTCGAGCGCCTCGACGCTGCGCTCGAGCAGCAGCCCATTCTGGAACACTCCGCCCGAGAGTGCGACGTCGGAGAGCCCGCTGCGCTCGCGGATCTCGCCGCAGGCCGCCGCGACGGCGCGCGCGACGCCGTTGTGGAAGCGCGCGGCGATCGTCGGCACCGCCGCGCCGGCGCGCAGGTCGGCGAGCGCCGCGGCGAAGAGGTCGGTGCCGCGGACCACCTGCAAGCCGGAGGCGCGCAGCGAGGCGGAGCCGAGCGAAGTCGAAGGGGGGATGCCGCCGCCGTCGACGCGCGCGGCGTAGGCGCCGGTCTCGGCGGGGTCGGCGCGCTGCTCGAGCTCGATCGCGGCCTGGCCCTCGTAGTGGATCTCGTCGCGGACGCCGACGAGCGCCGCGACCGCGTCGAACAGGCGCCCGACGCTCGACGTGCGCGGCGCCGCACCGGGCGCGCGCGCGAGGCGCGCGACCGCGCTCCAGCGCCGGCGGTTGCGCGCGACGACGGCGAGGCCGTCGGGCAGCGCGTCGCCGCAGAGCGCGTCGAGGTAGGCGCAGGCCATCCGCCACGGCTCGCGGATCGCCCGCTCGCCGCCCGGCATCGGCAGCACCTCGAAGTGGCCGGCGCGCTCGTAGCGGGCGAGGTCGGCGACGAGCAGCTCGCCGCCCCACAGCGTTCCGTCGGGGCCGTAGCCGAGCCCGTCGAGCGCGACGCCGATCGCCGGGCCGCGCTGGCCGTTGTCGGCGAGGCAGGCCGCGACGTGGGCGTGGTGGTGCTGCACGGCGACGCGCTCGACGCCCTCGAGCGCGAGCGCGTGGCGCGTCGAGAGGTAGTCGGGGTGCAGGTCGTGCGCGACGAGCGCCGGCTCGACGTCGAACAGGCGCCGGTAGTGGGCGATGCCCTCCTCGAAAGCGCGCAGCGTCGCGTGGTTCTCGAGGTCGCCGACGTGGTGCGAGAGGTAGGCCTCGCCGCCGCGCACGAGGCAGAAGGTGTTCTTCAGCTCTCCGCCGCAGGCGAGCAGCGGACGCCGCGCGCGCAGTGGGATCGCGAGCGGCTCCGGCGCGAACCCGCGCGAGCGGCGCAGCACGCGCGCGCGGCCGCGGAACGCGCGCACCACCGAGTCGTCGCAGCGCACGTGGATCGGGCGGTCGTGGACGAGGAAGGCGTCGGCGACCGGCGCCAGCCGCTCGAGCGCGTCGTCGTCGCGGTACGCGATCGGCTCGTCGGAGAGGTTGCCGCTCGTCAGCACGAAGGGCGCGCCGAGCGCGTCGCACAGCAGGTGGTGGAGCGGCGTGTACGGAAGCAGCAGGCCGACGCGGCGGTTGCCGGGCGCCACCGCCGGCGCGAGCGGCGCGCCGGCGCGGCGGCGCGCGAGCACGATCGGCCGCGCCGGCGACTCGAGCGCCGCCTCTTCGGCCGGCTCGAGCCCGGCGAGCGCGCGCGCCGCGTCGAGGCCGGCGACCATCACCGCGAAGGGCTTGTCCTCGCGATGCTTGCGCGCGCGCAGCGCCGCGACCGCGCCGGCGTGGCCGGCGAGCGCGGCGAGGTGGTAGCCGCCGATTCCCTTGATCGCGACGATCTCGCCGGCGGCCAGGCGCGCGGCCGCGCCGCGCAGCGGGTCGCCCGGCAGCTCGCGCGCGCCGCCCGGGCCCGCGCGCAGCAGCCGCAGCCGCGGCCCGCAGGCCGGGCAGCAGGTCGGCT
>CAZQYK010000274.1:0-6901 GCA_964597285.1 uncultured Spirochaetales bacterium | reverse complement strand
ACCCGCTGATCGTGCAGGGCGGCGTGCCGCTGGCCGTCGACGCGCTCGTCGAGCTCGACCCGGAGGCGGCGGCGCCGCCGCCGAGCGCGCCGCGCCCTTCCGACGCCGAGGTGCTCGAGCGCTTCCGCCCGCTCTTCCACCCGCGCGGCATCGTCGTCGCCGGCGCGTCGTCGCACCCGGGCAAGTTCGGCTTCGTGACGCTCCACAACCTGCGCCGCTTCGGCTACCGCGGCGAGATCTTCCCGGTCAACCGCGACGGCTCCGACGTGCTCGGCGAGCCGACCTTCCGCTCGGTCGCCGAGATCCCCGACGGCGCCGCCGACCTCGTGTTCGTCTGCACGCCGAACCAGGCGAACGCCGAGCTCCTGCGCGAGTGCGCGAAGAAGGGCGTGCGCGCGGCCTTCGTCGCGAGCGGCGGCTACGGCGAGGCCGGCGAGGCGGGCCGCGCCCTCGAGCGCGAGCTCGTCGAGGTCGCGAACGCGCTCGGCGTCGTGCTGGCCGGCCCGAACGGGCAGGGCGTGATCTCGACCCCCGACGCGATGTGCGCGCAGATCGTCGCGCCGTACCCGCCGCCCGGGCGCATCTCGGTCGCGAGCCAGAGCGGGAACCTCGTGTCGTCGTTCCTGAACTACGCGGTCGAGTCGGGCATCGGCGTCAGCAAGGCGATCTCGTGCGGAAACTCGGCGCAGACGACGCTCGCCGACTACCTCGACTACTTCGGCGCCGACCCGGAGACCGACGTCGCGCTCGCGTACGTCGAGGGCGTCGCCGACGGGCCGGCCTTCGTCGAGAGCGTGCGCGCGTTCACCGCGCGCAAGCCGCTCGTGCTCGTCAAGGGCGGCGTCGCGGCCGAGGGCAAGCGCGCCGCGGCGAGCCACACCGGCTCGCTCGCGAGCGACGACCGCGTCTTCGACGGCCTGTGCCGGCAGCTCGGCGTCGTGCGCGCGCCCGGCATCGAGGAGGCCTACGAGTGGGCGGCGAGCTTCGCGACGCAGCCCTTGCCGCGCGGGCGCCGCGTCGTCGTGTTCACGACCGCCGGGGGCTGGGGCGTGCTCGCCGCCGACGCCTGCGCCGCGGCCGGGCTCGAGCTGATCCCGCTGCCGGGGGCGATCCGCGAGAAGATCGACGCGCTCGTGCCGGCGCGCTGGAGCCACAACAACCCGATCGACCTCGCCGGAGGCGAGACGCGCGACACGATCCCCGAGGTGCTCGACTTGATCTGCGAGAGCCCGGAGGTCGACGCGGTGATCCACCTCGGCATCGGCATCCAGGCCGCGAGCGCGAACGTGCTGAAGAGCGGGCCCTTCTACCCGGAGCACGGCCTCGAGCGGATCGTCGCGTTCCACGAGCGCCAGGACCGCCGCTACGCGCAGGCCGCGCGCGAGGCGTCCGAGCGGCACGCGAAGCCCGTGCTGAGCGCGACCGAGCTCGTCCACACCGACCGCCACTACGGCAACGCCGGCCCGCTCGGCGTCAAGGAGCAGGGCCGCCTCTGCTACGCGAGCGCCCACCGCGCCGTCCGCGCGCTGCGCGCGCTGGTCGACTACGCGGAGTACCGCGCGCGGCGGGGCGGCTAGCGGCGCGTCGTCATCACCCGCTCGAGTCGCGGCTTCCAGATGTCATGGAGTTCCACCAGGCCTTCGCTTCCTCGAGTGCCTCGGGCAATGCCGTAGGCGAGTACGACGACGAGGTGCAGCGGGGAGACAGCACTCGCTGGCCCCCGAATGATCGGCCGATGGTAGTAGACCTCGCTCTTCGGCTGGGTGCCAAGCGCCCACTACAGGGGCACCGCCGCTCCTTTCCGAAGAACCTCGCCGATGTAGATTCCGAGATCCGTCGCGATCGAAATCGTCTCTCCCGTGAGCGTCCAGTCGTCCGTTCCCATCGCGCGGATCCAGCTCGAACGACGATCGTGTCGCCACCACCTCTTCGAGTTGTACGAACCGGCGGGGAATCTCGTCGAGGAACCAGCAGGAATACTGTTCCGCTTCGGCAGACGTCCAGTCATCAGGGTCTCGGCTCGCGAGCGGCACCGGAAGAACGAGCAGTTCGTATTCAGGGAACTTCCTGAGGTCCTCGACCATCACCACGCACTCTACGCCCGCTCCACTCGAGAGTTCAGTCCGAGCGCCGGCGCCGGTTCCCCGGCACCTCGTCCGGATCCAAGAGTCCCCGCCGCCGCCAGCCCTCCGCGAGCAGCCAGAACCGCGCCCGCGCCACCGGAGCACCGCGAGCGAGAGGCGGCCCCGGCCCATCGGCCGCCGGCCTCCAGCGCCACCCCTCGAACCACCGCCCCGAAGACCCCGGATCGAGCCGCGCCGCGCTCGACAGCCTCCTCCCACCCTTCGCCGCATGCCTCCGGGCGTTCAGCAGCACGTAAGCCAACGCGTTCCGCACCTGCGACGGATTCCGCAGCACCGACAGGTGGTACCGATCCGCCAGCACCCTTCCCTTCCGCCCGAAGACCCGGTTCACCGCCCGCGCCAGCCGTGCCCCGATCGCCTTCATTCCGCGCCCGAGCGCCTCGCGGCTCTTCGCCTCGACGATCAGGTGCGCGTGGTCCTCTTGGAGCGAGTAGTGCACGAGCCGGAACTCCCCCCGCTCGCATCCCTTCGAGAACGTTCGCTCGACCGCGTCCACGAGCTTTACCGTCCGCAGTGACGGCACGTCCCGACGCACCTTCAGCGTCACGTGGCACGGCAGCCCTCGCGCGAACTTCTCGCGCGAGCGGTGGAGCACGCGCGGGTTCGGTCCGGGCTTTCGCCCGGCGCCGGGCCGCCGCCCGCCCCAGGAGTGGCGATCCAGTTCGAGCTGTTCGGGCCGTCGTCGGCGAGGCATCGATAACTAGAATTAGGCGATCTTCTAATCTTGTCAAGAGAATAGTGCGCAAGAACGTTAGGCGCGCTCACATGGGGACGGCGATCCTGCCGAATCGCGCCCGCCGGGAGCCTCGCACGGCCTCGAAGGCGATGCCGAGCCCGCGAACGCGCGACCCACCCCTTCGAAAGCCTCTTCAACGGGGCTGAAACGGCCTCGAGAGGCCGCTTTTCAGCACCCTGCTAGCGCCGCCGCCTTCCGTAGAGCGCCCACGCGACGGCGACGGCCGCGGCCAGGCCTCCGGTGCGGCGGGCGGTCGTGGGTAGCGGCCGGACCTCGGCCTGCGGGGCGCCGTCCGGCGACGCCCCGCCGCGAACCGCCGGCTGGAGGAACAGCTCGGTGTCGCGCGTCACGGCCTCGACGCGCAGGTAGGAGTCGTCTTCGCGGATCGCGTAGTCGACGCGGTCGACCCCGGCGTCGCTCCAGCGCAGCGCGCCGCCCTGGCCGATCACGCGCAGCGCGTCGGCCGGCTCGCGCAGCCGCACGCGCAGCCGGCCGTTCGCGACCTGCTGCGAGACGAAGCCGTTCGGCGCGCGGCGGTCGGGGGCGTAGACGGCGACGAAGCGCCCGCCGCGCAGCGCGTCGACGAGCGCGGCCTCGGAGCGCTCGCGCGCGTGCACGAGCACGTAGCCGATGCCGGAGTGGCGCGGCTCCAGGTACTTGCGGGTGTCGTCGGTGCAGACGCCCCAGACGCGGCGTCCGGCCGAGAGCGCGGCGTCCCAGTGCGGGACGGCCTCGGCGTAGTGCGAGCGAATCTCGATCCCGTCGTAGCCGGTCAGCTCGGCCATCTCGTCGAGCCCGAAGGCCCCGTGGCGCTGCGGGTGGTTCAGCCAGACGAGCCGCGCGCTGCGGCGGAGCCGGTCGATCAGGTACTGCTTCGTCGACGCCGTCTGGAAGAGCGGGAAGTCGAGCCAGTCGACGCGGTCGGCGCCGACCACCCCGTGGTGCCACTTCCGGATCCCGTAGCCGTGCTCGTAGGCGGGCAGGTACAGGTCCTCGCCGGGCCCGGGCGGCGTCAGCGTCATGTAGTTGCTGATCGCCGGCAGGTCGTAGTCGAGCTCGCGGTACGCGGCGCGCACGCGCTCGAGCGGCGCGGTCCGGGGTCCCAGCAGGCCTCCCGCCTTCCGCGAGTGGGCGTGGAAGTTCGCGCGCAGCCAGACGCCGCCGTCGTCGACGCCGGCGTAGGGATCGTGCCAGCGCGGGCCGGCGAAGGGCCCCGGCGGCGGGAACGCGTAGACCGGCGGCCACGCGGCGTGCGCGATCGCGGCCCACGAGAGGACCAGCACGGCCGCGCGCGCGGCGCGGCCGAGCGCTCGGATCACTTCGGGTTCTCGTAGAAGACGTTCCAGTTGCGCACGGCGCGGCCGAGCTCGTTCTGCGCCTCCTGCGTGCAGCGGGCGAGTGCGGAGGTCGCCGGGAACGCGGCGAGGGGGAGCGGGCGCGGACGCCGGTCCATGGGGGCCTCCGAGGTGGGTTCGGCGAGAATGTCAGCCGAAGATCGCCGCGTCCACCTCGACGCCGACCGGCACGTGGTCGGAGCCCGTCGCGTCGCGCTCGATGAACGCGCCGCGCACGTGCTTCATCGCGGCCGGCGACGCGAGCACCGCGTCGATGCGCCAGCCGACGTGCTTCTCGCGCGCGCCGCCGCGCTGGCTCCACCAGCTGTAGTGGCCGGGTCCGGGCTCGAAGGCGCGGAAGGTGTCGACCCAGCCGGCGGCGACCCAGCGGTCGAGCTCGGCGCGCTCCTCGGGCAGGAAGCCGCTGTTCGCGACGTTCTGCTTCGGGCGCGCGAGGTCGATCTCGCGGTGCGCGGTGTTGAGGTCGCCCATCACCAGGACGCGCAGCCCGCCGCGGCGCAGCCGCTCCACGCGCTCGAAGAGCGCGCGGTAGAACGCGAGCTTGTAGGGCACGCGGCTGTTGTCGCGCGCGGTGCCGCTGCCCTTCGGGAAGTAGACGTTCGCGACGACGAGGCGCCCGAAGCGCGCGAGCTGCAAGCGCCCCTCGCGGTCGAAGCGCGGCGCGCCGAGCGACGCGTCGACGCGGTCGGGCGCGCGTCGCGCGTAGAGAGCGACGCCGCTGTAGCCGGCGCGCTTGCCGGGCGCGAAACGCACGTGCCAGCCGCGCGGCGTGCGCACCTCCTCGGGCAGCTGCTCGGGCAGCGCGCGCACCTCCTGCACGCCGACGATCTCGGCCCCCGAGCGCGCGAGCCAGCGCCCGAAGCCCTTCCCGGCACAGGCGCGCAGCCCGTTGACGTTCCAGGAGACGATGTGCACCGGCCCCGGGCGTCAGTCGTCGCGCGAGAGGTAGGTGTACTCGCGCAGCCCCTGCTCGTAGCGCTTGCGCAGCCGCGTGCTCTCCTCGAGCGTGATCTGGCCGCGCTTCATCGCCTCCTCGGTCGTGCGCCGCACCTTCTCGATCAGCGTCGAGCGCTCGTACTGCACGTACGACAGCACCTCGTCGACCGAGTCGCCCTCGACGACGTGCTCGACGACGTAGCCGCCGTCGTCGTCGAGGCGCACGTGCACGGCGTCGGTGTCGCCGAAGAGGTTGTGCAGGTCGCCGAGGATCTCCTGGTAGGCGCCGACGAGGAACATGCCGATGTAGTACGGCCCGCCGTTCCACGAGTGCAGCTCGAGCACGTCCTTGACGTCGTGCGGGTCGATGAAGTGGCAGATCTTGCCGTCGCTGTCGCAGGTCAGGTCGGCGAACACGCCGCGGCGCGTCGGCTTCTCGTCGAGGCGGTGGATCGGCATCACCGGGAAGAGCTGCTGCACCGCCCAGTGGTCGGGCGCGGACTGGAACACCGAGAGGTTCGCGTAGTAGGTGTCGGCGAGGCTCTTCTCGAGCGGCTCGAGGTCCTCGGGCACCGACGGCAGCTCGCGCACGAGGCGCAGGATGCGCTCGCAGCAGCAGTAGAACAGGCGCTCGACGCGCGCGCGGTCGAGCAGATCCAGGTAGCCCAGCGAGAAGAGCGTCGCCGCCTCCTCCTTGAGCTGGAGCACGTCGTGGTACGACTCCTGGAGATTCTTCTTCGAGATCGTCTCGAGCACCTCGGCGAGGTTGCGCAGCACGCGCGGGTCGCCGTCGGAGACCTTCGGAGGCTGCTGGTTCGTCAGCACCTCGGAGACGCCGAGCACGTCGAAGACCAGCACCGAGTGGTGCGCCACCATCGCGCGCCCGGCCTCGGTGACGATGTCGGGGTGCGGCACTCCGGCCGTGTCGCAGGCCTCCTGGATCATCGCGACGACGTCGTTCGCGTACTCCTGCGTCGAGTAGTTCTTCGACGAGTGGAAGTTCGTGCGCGAGCCGTCGTAGTCGACGCCGAGGCCGCCGCCGACGTCGAGCAGGCGCGGGCGCGCGCCCATGCCGTGCAGGCCGACGAAGATCCGGCTCGCCTCGGCGAGCGCGTCCTTGTGCGCGCGGATCGCCGTGATCTGCGAGCCGATGTGGAAGTGCAGCAGCTCGAGGCAGTCGAGCATGTCCTCGGCGCGCAGCCGCTCGACCGCGTCGACCATCTCGATTGCCGACAGGCCGAACTTCGAGCGGTCCCCGGTCGACTCGACCCACTTGCCGGCGCCGCGCGCGGCCAGCCGCGCCCGGACGCCGATGTGCGGCCGGATCCCGAGCTCGCTCGCGGTCTTGATCACGAGATCGATCTCGTGGAAGCGGTCGATAACGATGATCGGCGTGCGGCCGAGCCGCTGGGCCAGCAGCGCCGTCTCGACGTAGGCGCGGTCCTTGTAGCCATTGCAGATGATCAGGGCGCCCGGCGTGTCGAGCTGGGCGAGGGCGATCAGCAGCTCGGGCTTGCTGCCGGCCTCGAGGCCGATGGAGTCGTCGGCGCCGAAGCGCACCATCTCCTCCACCACCCGGCGCTGCGGGTTCACCTTGATCGGGTACACGCCGCGGAAGCGGCCCTGGTACTGGGACTCGGCCATCGAGCTCCGGAAGGAGGTGGCGAGCCCCCGCACGCGGGAGGCGAGGATGTCGGAGAAGCGCACCAGCATGGGCGAGCGCACGCCGC
>CAZQYK010000273.1:0-2668 GCA_964597285.1 uncultured Spirochaetales bacterium | reverse complement strand
ACCGGCCGCGGCATCGCGCGCGCGGGCTACACGGTGCTCGCAGAGGGCGCCCCGGTGGGGAAGGTGACCTCCGGCGCGCCCTCCCCGACCCTCGGCCGCGCGATCGGTCTCGCCTACGTTCCGCCCGAGCACGCGGCGCCGGGCAGCGCGCTCGAGATCGACGTGCGCGGGCGCGCGATCGCCGCGCGCGTGGTAGAAACCCCCTTCGTTCGCGGCGCCGCCGCCGGGCGGCCCCCGAGCTAGCCACCAGGAGACGACCGTTGGCCGAGTCCTCGATTCCCGCCGAGCTTCGCTACTCCACGCAGGACGAGTGGGCGCGCGCCGACGGCGAGCGCATCGTCGTCGGCATCACCGACTTCGCGCAGCAGCAGCTCGGCGACGTGGTGTTCGTCGAGCTGCCGGAGGTGGGCCGCGCACTGCGCGCCGGCGAGGCCTTCGGCGTGATCGAGTCGGTGAAGGCGGTCTCCGACCTCTACGCGCCGATCTCCGGCGAGGTGCTCGAGGTCAACGAGGCGCTCGCCGACCGGCCCGAGCTCGTCAACGCCGACTGCTACGGCGAGGGCTGGATGCTCGTCGTCCGCCCCGAGCCGGGCGCGCTCGAGGGGCTGCTCGACGCCGCCGCGTACGAGAAGCACGTCTCGTCGCGGGAGTCGTCGTCCGCCTGACGCCGGGCCCCGCTAGGGCTCCGCGTCCTCGAGTCGCTTGCGCGCGAGGTGCGCCCAGCTGCCTTCGGGCGCGAGCTGGAGATAGCGCCGCCAGTGCACGCGCGACGTCCGCAGCAGCTCGAGCTTCTCGTAGATCAGCGCCATGCTGACGTGGACGTCGGGGAAGAGCGGATCGCTCTCGAGCGCCTGGCGGTAGTGCGCGAGCGCGCGGTCGTTCGCGCCGTCGTCCTCGCACAGCGTGCCGAGGTTCAGGTGCGCCTCGACGTGGCGCGGCACGAGCTCGACCGCGCGCTCGAAGTGCACGCGCGCCTCGTCGCGCCGGTCGCGGTTGAAGAGCACCGAGCCGAGGTTGCAGTGCGCGTCGGCGAAGGTCGGGTCGAGCTCGATCGCGCGGCGGTACGCGAGCGCCGCCTCTTCCCAGGTCGCGCGCTCGACGTCGAGCGCGCAGCCGCGCTCGAAGCACTCGCGGGCCGCGCGGCGCGCGGCGTCGACGCCGAGGCCTTCGGCCAGCGGCGCGACCCGGGCGCCCGGCGCGTCGCAGACGACGTCGAGCACGAGCTGGCCGTCGGGCTCCATCCACGCGCCGTCGTGGTGCAGCAGCACGCGCGGCGCGCCGCGCCACGCGCGCAGTCCCGGCAGCGGCTCGAGCTCCGGGAAGCGCTCGCGCACGCGGTCGGCGCTGCGGCGGATGCGGCGCAGCGGCACGCCCTGCTCGAGCAGCCCGACGATCGAGCGCACCGTCACGAGGTCGAGAAAATCAAACGCCGGTTGAGAGCCGGCCCGAGGCGGCGACCCGACGAGCGCGGTGCGCGTCCAGTACCTCACGCGCCGACGCGAAACCCCACAGATGCGAGCGACCTCGCTCAGGGTGTACGCGCTCACCGGCCGGAAAGGTAACGAGGTGCGCGCTGGAGACAAGGGCCGGGCCGGTGAGCGACGCGCCGGACCGACTCCTCTCGCAAGACCTCGATCGCGAGCGACCGGCTGAGTCCGACACGGGCCTCACCGCACGACGCCGTCCGGTTCGACCGACATAACACTGCTCTGCCCTCGAAGCGCGCCGAGCGCCTCCTCGACCAGATACGCCACGGCATCGCGCTGCGCGTCGTCGAGGTCGGCGAACTCGACGCCCATGCCGGGCGGACCGCCGGGGTCTCCCGGCCGTCGCACCCAGACGACGCTTCCCTCCACGTCGACCGCATCGCCGTTCGCGTCGGTCAGCCGGAGGTGGAGCGGCGTTCCCACCGGCTGCGGACGCTCCGTGCTCAGGAACAGGCCGCGCTCGGCGATCGTGCGGACGCGCCCGACGGCGTCGCGGTCGCCGTCCGAGAACGGCACGCGCAGATCCGACGGAACCCGCAGCGCGCGGCGGCGCGGCCGCGTCGCCGGGCTCGCGTCCTCGAGCGCCTCCTCGATCCGCCAGCGCAGCTCTTCCCAGCGCGCGAGCGCAGAGTCGCAGACCGCGGGCAAGGTCCGCCGGCGGCGGCGCAGCGCCCCGAACTCGCGCACCAGGGCGCAGGCCTCGGGCCGCAGGCGCGTCAGCAGCGGAACCTCGAGGACGAAGACGGCGCAGCGAGCGCGAAGAGGCCGAGCGCGAGGAGCAGCCCGGTTCCCGGCTCGGGGATCGCGACCCGCCACGCATCGTCGGCGTCCCGCTCGGCTGCGTCCGTCCGCGCGACGCGGCTCTCCCTCACCAGGGAGATCGCCTCCCAGGGCGACCCCAGGTCGACCGACGCCAGCGTCCAGTCGATCGGACTCGCCGGGCCTGTCCAGGCGGCCTGGCCGTCGAAGCCGCCCGGCCCGCCGATTCCGAAGAAGACCAGATTGAGCTCGTCTGGAACCGTGATCCAGACGACGCGGACGGGGTCGAGCTCCCACGAGCGGAGAGCGGAGCGGCTCAGAACGCTGGGCATCCACCGCGACTCGCTCGGCTCCGCGTCGCCGATCCGACACCATGTCATGTCACATGCGACCGACGGGAACGCGCCGCCCGCGATCTTCTC
>CAZQYK010000272.1:0-4130 GCA_964597285.1 uncultured Spirochaetales bacterium | reverse complement strand
GCCGCGGCTGCTCGACGCGGTGCGTGCCCCGGCGTGGTGTCTCCAGAACGCGGCGGTCGCCGGTGGCGGCGCCGCGCCGGCCTTCGACGTCGTCACGCAGCTCCACGCCGCCGCCGACGCCGGACTCGCCGACTGGGCCGGAGAGCTCGCGGCGTCGGGCGCGCGCGTCGTCGTCGCGGCCGTCAGCGAGCACGAGAGCGCGCTGTAGCGGGCGTCGACGCGCGCGGCCGGACGCGCCAGAATGGGCACCGCCCCGAACCCGAGCCCCCACCCCCAGGAGGTCCCTTGGCCGGACAGATCCCCTTCGTCGAGTATCTGGAGATCGGCGACGACCCGCACCTCGTCGCCAACGAGTGCACCGCCTGCGGCGCCCGCTTCTTCGACCGCCGCAACGCCTGCGCCGCCTGCTCGGGCACCGAGTTCCGCAAGGCGCGCGTCGCGACGCAGGGCGTCGTCAAGGCCTACACGATCGTCGCGTTCGCGGCGCCCGGCATCCCGGTGCCCTTCGTGTCGGCCGTCGTCGACTGCGACGGCACCAGCGTGCGCGCGAACCTCGTGAACGTCCCGCCCGACCCCGAGCACGTGAAGCTCGGCATGCCGGTGCGCCTCACCACCTTCCCGATCGGTGCCGACAAACAGGGCACCGAGGCGATCAACTTCGGCTTCGAGCCGGCGGCCTGAAGGAGAGAAGCGATATGGCTTCCGAAGACGTCTACATCCTCGGCATCCACATGACCAAGTTCGGCAAGCACAAGGAGCTCGACACGCTCGATCTCGCCTCGCAGGCCACGCAGGCCGCGCTCGCCGACGGCGGCGTGTCGATGAAGGACATGAACGTCATCGCGGCCGGCAACCTGATGGGCGGCGCCGCGCCGATCGCGCAGCTGATCCAGAAGCAGGCCGGGCAGACCGGGATTCCGGCGTACAACGTGTCGAACGCCTGTGCCACCGGCGCGACGGCGCTGCGCGTCGCGGTGATGTCGGTGAAGGCCGGCGAGTCGGACTTCGGGCTCGCGGTCGGCGTCGAGAAGCTCGCCGGCGCGGGCCTGCTGGCCGGCGGGTCGCGCAAGGCCGACGGCGACGCGTGGGAGCGCTCGGGCCGCTACGGCGCGGTCGCCGGCGTCGACGGGCGCATCGGCACCGAGACGATGCCGGGCGTATTCGCGCAGATCGGAATGGAGTACTCGCACAAGTGGGGCGGTGCGGACTTCGAGCTCTTCGCGAAGATCTCGGAGAAGAACCACGCGCACTCGACGCTGAACCCGCTCGCCGCGTACACGAAGAAGATGACGCTCGAGGAGATCATGAACGACGTCATGATCGCCTACCCGAACACGCGCCCGATGTGCTCGGCGAACTGCGACGGCGCCGCCGCCGCGGTGGTCGTCAGCGGCTCGGTGCTGAAGACGCTTTCGCGCGAGCAGCAGCGCCGCGCGGTGCGCATCGCCGCGTCGGTGCTGACGAGCGATCCCTTCGAGGAGGGCTGCCAGGTCCTGCCGAACGTCAACACGCTGACGCGCAACGCGGCGAAGCAGGCCTACGAGACGGCCGGCATCGGGCCCGACGACCTCGACCTCGTCGAGCTGCACGACTGCTTCGCGACGGCCGAGCTCGTGCACTACGACAACCTGGGGCTCTGCGAGGAGGGCGGCGCGGTCGACTTCTTCAAGTCGGGCGCCCCGTTCCGCGACGGGCGGCTGCCGGTGAACGTCTCCGGCGGGCTCCAGTCGAAGGGCCACCCGATCGCCGCGACCGGCATCGCGAACATCTGGGAGGTCTGTCACCACCTGCGCGGCGAGGCGGGTCCGCGGCAGATCGAGGGCGCGAAGGTCGGCCTGGCCCACGTGATCGGCCTGGCCTCGGCCTGCGGCGTCCACGTGCTGGAGGGCAACGCGGCGGCGTAGACCCCTACGGACGACGGCGAGCGAGCGCGGCGAGCAGCAGCGCGCCCGCGGCGAGCGCCGCCGGCACGGCGGGCTCCGGCAGCGTCGTGAATGCGACGATCGCGCCGAGCACGGTCGCGTCGAGCTCGACCCCTCCGACGTCGACGACGATGTCGGCGTCGATCGGGAGCGTCAGCATGCGCAGGTCGGGCTCGGCCGGCAGCGGCGCCGTGACCGTCGCGTTGGAGCTCAGGTTCGGGCCCAGTGCGGCCAAGATCGGGAAGGCCTCCGCGTCCGGCAGCGGCTGGCCCGCGAAGCCGGTGTCGAGGCCGTCGAAGGCGACGCTCGCGAAGCCGAGGCCGAAGTCGAGCGCGTCGCCGGAGAAGCTCCCGGACGCGATCGGCAGCACCCCGCTGTCGAGGTCGTAGAGCGCCTCGGTGAAGTTGACGAAGGCCGCGTCGAACAAGAAGAACGACACCGCGGCCCGCACGCGCGCGCCGTAAGCGCCGGGCGCCGGCGAGGCGTCGGCGAACTGGCCGTCGGGGTTCTCCTCGTTCGCGAGCTGTGGGTCGAAGACCGCCGGGTTCGGCCGGTAGCTGCCCGACACGAGCGCGAAGAGGTCGTGCTGACCCGCCAGGAACTGGATCGACGCGCCGTCGACGTAGTCGGTGGCGATCACGCCGCCGAGCGCCGCGACGTTGCCGACGCTCCACGGGCCCGCGTCCCCGCCCGACTGGTTCCGGAAGCGGACGTTGGCGGTGGTCGTGTCGATCGTCACGTCCTGGTCCGGCACGACGAGCTCGATCTCGCTCAGCGCCTCGTCGACGAGCCAGTCCACCGGCTCCGCCCGGGCCGCGACGGAGGCGAAGATCACCGCGATCCCGATCGCCGCTGCGCCCCTCATGATCGCGGCAGCCCGAGCAGCGCCGAAGCCTCGGCGACGGTCGCGAGGCGGCGGCCGTGCTTCTCGCAGAGCCGACGTGCACGCTCGATCTCGGCGAGGTTGCTCTCCGCCTGCATGTGGTCCTCGAGGCCGACGCGCAGGTGCCCGCCGCGCTCGACGGCGCGCTCGGCGACCGGGCTGTCGAGCAGCGGGCCGCCGAGCACCGCGACCGCCCACGGGAGCCCGGTGCCCTCGATCATCGCGAGGTAGAGGTCGAGCGCCTCGGCGATCGGCGGCGCGCTGAAGCTCGGCTCGCCGGCCCCGAAGTAGCCCCCCTGGCTGAAGTAGAACTTCACGAGCGCCCCGGCCGGCAGCCGGCCCGCGCGGTGATAGGCGAGGATCACGCGCAGGAAGCCCGGCTCGAAGATCGCGATGCTCGGCCCCAGGCGCAGCCGGCGGCAGGCCTCGACCTCGTGGTGCACGTGCGAGAGCGGGTTCGCGTAGACGTAGTCGAAGGCCGGCGCGCCGCCGTCGGCCGGCACCGAGCCGAGGTTCACCGAGCCCGGGTCGAGCAGGCCCTGGCGGATCGCGCCCTCGGCGGCGAGCAGGTCGTGGTGCCCGTAGCGCTGCTCGATCGTGTCGCCGATGCCCATCGTCGGGTAGAGGATCGCGTCGGGCCGCTCGGCGAGCACCGGGCGGTACGCCTCGAGGTAGAGCTCGGTGGCCGCTTCGGGCGCGCGGAACGGGTCGTGCGTGTGGGTGTGCACGATCGCGGCGCCGGCCTCGAGGCAGCGCAGCGCCTCGTCGGCGATCGCCGCCGGCTCGCGCGGCACGGCCGGATTCACCTCCGGCGTCGTGACGCCGTTGACGGCGACCTCGAGGACGACGGGCGGATGCTCTGCCATGACTCCCTCCTCGTTCACACGCCGCGCGCGACGACGCGGCCCCAGCTGCGGCGCTCCGACAGCGCCTCGAGCGCCGCCGGCACCTCCGGCATCCCGATCACGCGCGTCGTCGTCGGCCGGTAGCGGCCCTGCTCGAGCAGCTCGAGCACGTGCGCGTGCGCGGTCTCCTCGAGCTCGAGGCCGCGGGCTCCGTAGCCGGAGCCCATGCAGGTGCCGACGAGCGTCCAGTTCTGGAGATAGAACTCGTTCGGGTGGATCTCGATCAGGCCGGCCGCGTGCCCGGCGAGCACGTGGCGGCCCTCGACCGCGAGCAGCGGGCGCGCGCGCTTGCCGGGCTCCCCCTGCACGAAGTCGACGATCGCGTCGACGCGCGCCGGGCCGACCTCGCGCAGCACCGCAAGGGCGAAGTCCTCGCGGCGGTGGTCGATGACGATCTGCGCGCCGAGCTCCTTGCAGAAC
>CAZQYK010000271.1:0-3229 GCA_964597285.1 uncultured Spirochaetales bacterium | reverse complement strand
AGCGGGCGGGGGACACGGATCTCCTCGCTTCGGGTCGGCCGGAGCCGAGGACGGGCCCCGCGGCGGACGGACTAGCAGCATCTTCTCGCCGAACCGCCGCCGGCGTCAAGCGAAGGTTGAGGGCCCGCAGGCCGCGACCGGCCGGCCAGGCGAGCGCGCGTCCATCGGAGTGAGGGATGCGGCGAGGCTAGGCGTCGCCGAGGCCGAGGATGTCGAGAACGGACGCGAGGACGATCTCGCGCTGTGGCTCCTTGCTGGCGCGCGGCCCTTCGATCGCGCGCTCGAGCACGAGGCCGCGAAGCGCGGCGATCGCGAGCTGCGCGGCCTCGTCGACGCGCTCCGACGGAGCCTCGGGCAGCGCCTTGCGCCACGCCTCCAGGAACGTGCCTCGCGCCCGGCGCGCGTACTTCCTCACCTGCGCCTCGTGCGCGACGTCGCGGGTGAGCTGGAGCTCGATCTCGAGCACCACGCGGTACGAGTCGCCGGTCAACAGCGCCCAGGTGCCGTCGACGAGGGCGCGGACGCGATCCGGGAGCAGCGGATGGGTCGACTCGAGATCGGCGAAGGCGCGGGCGAGCGTCCCGGCGCTGCTCTCGAGCAGCGCGAGGAAGAGCCCCGGCCGATCGCCGAAGTGGTACTGGATGACGCCCCACGACAGTCCGCAGCGGCGCGCAATCTCCGCGGCCGTCGCGCCGGCCACGCCCTTCTCGGCGATGCAGGCGAAGGCCGCGCGCAGCACGCGCCGGCGCGTGCGCGCCCGCTTCTCCGTCGCGGCGCGCTCCTCCGAGGCGGGCTTGACGGCGCTGCGGGGCATTCGACTCCTCTGCGAGTGCGGAGCCCGGTCGCTACCAGGTCCGGAGCAGGCGCCGCTCCTCGAAGCGGAAGGTCAGGCCGCCGCTCAGCTGGGCGATCTCGAACTCCTGCGGCGGATCGGCCGGCTCGGCCTTCGGATCGATCTCGATCTCCCACGCGAGCGCCGCACTCCCGGGATCCGCCGCGCGCACGCGCGCGCGCGGGTTCACGTGCTGCACCAGCGCCTCGATCGCCGGGTGCGGCTCCGGGCCGAGCTGCTTGAACCAGAAGTGATCCGTCTCCTCCTGCAGCGCCGGGCAGTCGCCGATCGCCATCCGCGCGCTGCGCGGTCCGGTGAGCTCGACGCGGAGGTCGACGTAGCTTCGCGGCTGGAAGTTCGGATGCAGCTGCAGGATCTTCGCGACCGTCTCGATGTCGTCGCCCTCCACCCCGAGGTACTTCTGGAGCCGCTCGACGCCGACCATCGCGTGGCCGATCCACATCCGGCGGCCCAGCTCCTGGGCCTTCTCCTCGCCGAGGGCCTGGGCGTTGCACAGCATGTACGAGTGCACGAGCAGGTGCGTCTGGACGGCCCACTCCTGGTTCAGGCCGACGAGCGCGCGATGCGAGAAGTCCTGCAGCTGGCAGCCGGGATCGAAGGGGCCCGAGTAGTCCGGCCAGCCGCCCGGCTCGGCGTCCTTCTCCGGAAGCACGACCTCGACACCGGCGAGCTTCGACCGCGCGACGATCGCGAGGTTCGGGTGCTGCTCGAAGGGCTGGTTCTCCTCGCCGATGTACACGGCCCAGCGGCAGTGCGGCCAGCGGGCCTTCCCGTTGCCGGAGACGTCCCCGAGCTGGCCGTCGATGCGCGGCGGGCGGTGGATCGGGCGCATCACCATGCGCGGGTTCGTCGCCGCGGCGGTCGCATCGAAGGTGGGATCCTCGATGTCGTGACACATGAGCTTCACGGTCTGCGGGTTGCCGCTCTTCTCCACGTCGAGGAGCGCGCCGCAGTGACACAGCCAGAACTCGCCGTAGCGGGGCGAGTCGAGCCGGAACTGGAAGTCCATGAACTGCTGCGGCGAGCCCACCTCGAGCTGGAGATTCTTGAAGACCGTGCCGACGTCGTCGCCCTCGAAGTTCATCATGCGCTGCATGCGCTTCGAGTAGATCGGGGAGGCGCCCATCCACTCCTCGACGCCGGAGCGCACGAAGCCCTGGGCTCCCTGCTCCATCCCCACGAGCGGCTGCCCGCAGCGATCGAGCATGTGGCCGATCAGCAGGTTCTCGTATCCGAGCCGCACCAGGAACGAGCGGGAGAAGTCGGCGAGGCCGAGATCGGGGTCGAACGGTCCCGAGTAGTCGTCTCGCAGTGCCATGGCGTCCTGTCCTCGCATGGGGGATCGGGCCGACGGGTCCGATGCGAGCGTCATTCTCGCGTTTATTTTATTGTATGTCAATGATAATCTCGCGCGCCGGGAGAGCTTCGATCCGGCGCAGCCGAGCGCCGCACAGGAGGATCCACTCATGACGACCCGCGTCGGCTACATCGGCCTCGGCGACATGGGCGGCGCGATGGCCGGCAACCTCGCACCCAAGGGTTTCGACGCCCGCGTCTACGATCTCGATCCCGAGCCCATGCGGGAGCTCGCGGCCGCCGGCGCGAAGGCGGCCTCGAGCTGCCGCGAGGTGGGAGAGCACGCCGAGGTGCTCTCGGTGTGCGTTCCCGCGGATCAGCACGTGGAGGCGGTGCTCGTCGGCGAGGACGGCGCGCTGGCCGGGATGTCCGCCGGCTCCGTCGTCGCGATCCACAGCACCGTGCAGCCCGCGACCGTCGAGCGGATGGCCGAGGCGGCGCGCGCGCGGGGGGTGGAGCTGATCGACGCCTGCGTGACGGGCGGGCGCGCCGTCGCCGAGAAGGGCGAGCTCACGCTGCTGGTCGGCGGGGACGCAGCAGCCTTCGAGAAGGCGCGGCCGGTCCTCGAGGCCTACGGCAAGACGCTGCTGCACGCGGGCCCGCTCGGCGCGGGCGCCCAGCTGAAGCTGGCGGTGAACCTGCTCACCTACGTGAACTGGGCCGCCGCCGCGGAATCGTTTCGCCTCGCGAAGGCCTCGGGGCTCGACACCGAGATCTTCCTCGAGGCCGTCCGCTCGAACGGGCAGCTCTCCGCGATGCAGGAGCGCTTCATCGCGGGCCAGAAGCTTCCGGACGAGGCCGCTGCGAGCGAGGCCTACCAGCGCTTCGTGAGGATCCAGATGTTCAACGCCGAGAAGGACCTCGCCCACGCCCTCGAGCTCGCGCGGACCTGCGGAATCGTGCTGCCCGCGGCCGGCGTCGTGTCCCAGGACATGGCGCGCATCTACCGGGTGAACGACGCGGGCCGCCGGTAGCGGCCGGAAGATGCGAGCACCACCACGAGCGCGGCGCCGGCGACGA
>CAZQYK010000270.1:0-3055 GCA_964597285.1 uncultured Spirochaetales bacterium | reverse complement strand
GAACCGCCCCCAGGACTTCTCCTCGGACCGCTTCCGCAAGGTGCGCGCCGAGCTGCAGAGCACCCGGCCCGAGGTGCAGGCGGTGGCGAGCGTGCTCGCGGACTGGCTGGTCTTCCGCGACCCGCCGGACCACACCCGGCTGCGCGCGCTGCTCCAGAAGACCTTCACGCCGCGCCAGCTCGAGAAGCTCGGCCCGCGCATCCAGGCGGCGATCGACGGCCTGATCGACGCGCGCGCCGAGCGCGGCGAAATGGACTTCGTCGCCGACTTCGCGTTCCCGCTGCCGGCGCTCGTGATCGCGATGCTGCTCGGCGCGCCGGCCGAGGACATCGACGCGCTGAAGCGCTGGTCCGACGAGCTCGCCGCATATCTCGGCGGCGCGGTCGACGACGGCGACAACTTCGCGCGCGCGCGCCGCGGCGTCGCGGGCCTCGTCGACTACTTCTCGCAGCAGCTGCGCCAGCGGCGACGCCAGCCGACCGACGACTTGATGAGCCTGCTGCTGCGCGCCGAGCACGAGGGGCTGACGCTCGGCCTCGACGAGGTCGCGTCGAACTGCGTGTTGCTGCTCTTCGCCGGACACGAGACCACGACGAACCTGCTGGCGAACGGCCTGCTCCACCTGCTCTCGGCACCGCGTGAGCTCGAGCGCCTGCGCGCCGACCCGTCGCTCGGCGCGTCGGCGGTCGAGGAGCTGCTGCGCTACGAGGCGCCGGTGCCGGCGACCGTCAAGGTCGCGACGGCCGACGGCGAGCTCCGCGGCACGCGGCTGCGCGCCGGCGATCGCGTGCTCCCGTTCCTGAACGCGGCCAACCGCGACCCGCGCCAGTTCCCGGAGCCCGACCGCCTCGACCTCTCGCGGGCGCCGAACCGGCACCTCGCGTTCGGCTGGGGCATCCACTTCTGCCTCGGCGCGCCGCTCGCCCGGCTCGAGGCCCGGCTCGCCTTCCGCAGCGTGCTCGCGCGACTGCCCGATCTCGCGCTCGTCGACCCGGCGCCGCGCTGGCGGCCGTGGCTCTTCTTCCGCGGCCTCGAGGCGCTCCCGCTGCGCTGGAGTCAGAACTCCCCGGCCCCGTTGCGATAGCGCTCGAGGTGGCCTTCGATCTCGGCGGCGAGCGCCGCGTCGCCGCGCGCGCGCGCGAGCTCGAGCGCACGCGCCGCGGTGCGAATCGCCTCGTCGACGCGGCCGTCGGCGGCCAGGCCGAGCGCGAGCGTGTCCATCACCGCGGGCTCGTCGGGCAGGATCTCCAGCGCGGCCCGCGCGAGCCGGATCGCCTCGCGCGGGTTGCGAACGCGCGCGTCGCCGCTCGTCGCGAGCAGGTACGCCAGGTTGTTCGCGACCGGCGCGTAGCCCGGCTCGAGCCGCAGCGCCTCGCGATAGCGCGCCACCGCGTCGGCGTCGCGCCCGGCTCCCGCGTAGACGGCGCCGAGCGCGGCCTGCACGCGCGGCTGCGCCCCGTCGGCCGCGAGCGAGCGCTCGAGCAGCGGCCGCGCCTCGCCGCCGCGGCCTTGCTCGAGCAGCGCGACGCCGTAGCGCCCGTTCGCGCCCGCCTGGTCGGGGTCGATCTCGAGCGCTCGGCGGTAGTGGCGGAACGCGGCGTCGCGCTCGCCGGCCTCCTCGAGCGTCTGCGCGAGCTCGAAGTGCGTGATCCCGAGCCCGGGCTCGCTCGCGACCGACGCGCGCAGGTGCTCGATGGCTTGGTCGCGCCGCCCGGCCTGTGCGTGCAGCACGCCGAGGCGCCAGTGCGCGAGGAAGTCGTCGCCGTGCACCGCGAGCACGTGCTCGAAGAGCGTCTGCGTGTCGCGCCACGTGCCGACCTGGCGCCACGCGAGGCCGGCGAGCGCGACGACCGCCGCGAGCCCCGCCGCCGCGAGCGCGCGGCGCGCCGACGCGGTGCGGCCGAGCGCGTCGGCGGCGCCCCACGCGACGATCCACGCGAGCCCGACCTGCGGCAGGTACGCGTAGCGGTCGGCCACCGCATGCAGCCCCACCTGCACGATCCCGATCACTGGCACGAGCGTTCCGAGGAACCAGAGCCAGCCACTCGCGAGCCACGGCCGGCGGCGCGCCGCAGCCAGCGCTCCCGCCGTCAGCGCGACGAGCCCGAGCGCGATCGCGCCGGCGCGCGCGAGCCCGCCCCCGTGCAGCGCGGCCTCGTGCGGGTAGTGCACCGCGAGTCCGACCGGCCAGAGGCTCTTCGCGAGATAGAACAGGTAGGCGCCGGGCACGCCGGCGAGCCGCTCCGCGAGCGTGAGCTCGGCGCCCGGGTACACCGACGCCGACGCGTGGGACGCGAGCGTCCACGCCACCGCCACCCCCGAGAGCGCGAAGAGCGGCCACTTCTCGGCGACCGCCGCGCGCAGCCGCGCCGGCTCGAGTGTCGCGCCCTGCGGCCCGCCGCCGAGGCGCCCGAGCGGCCAGTAGTCGACGAGCAGCAGCGCGAACGGCAGGGTCACGAGCATCGGCTTCGCGAGCAGGCCGAGCCCGAGGCACAGCGCGACCGGCCACAGCCGCTCGGCGCCCTCGCCGCGCGGCGCGCGGCCCGCGTAGAGCCACAGCGCGAGCATCCACAGCATGCCGCTGAGGGCGTCCTTGCGCTCGAACGCCCACGCGACCGATTCGACGTGCAGCGGGTGCACCGCGAACACCGCGGCGACGAACGCGCTGCGCCCGACCGCGCCGGTCATCCGCACGAGCGCGAGGAAGAGCAGCACCGCGCTCGCCGCATGCAGCGCGACGTTGACGAGCAGCGTCCCGGCGGCGCCCGGTCCGAACAGGCTGCGGTCGAGCTGAAGCGAGAGATAGGTGAGCGGGATGAAGTCGCCGTAGTGCGGCCGCGTGAACACGCGAAGCGCCGACTTCGCGCTCAGCCCCGACGCCACGTCCGGATTCTCGACGATGTGCTTGCGGTCGTCGTAGTCGACGAACTCGTGGTCTCGGACCTGGGCGAAGACCGCGAGCACGAGCACCGGCAGCAGCAGCGCGATCCAGCGGCGGTCGGGCACGGGCGGATGCTAGCCAGCGCGCCGCGCGCGCGGCGGCGTTGCCCTCCCC
>CAZQYK010000269.1:0-5909 GCA_964597285.1 uncultured Spirochaetales bacterium | reverse complement strand
AGGCGCGGCACCGTCTCGACGTTGTGGTTGTAGACGTCGGGGCGCGCCGCGGCGACGCGTTCGATCGCGCCCGGCTTGTGCCGGAAGTCCGGCGTCAGGATCTCGACCGAGGCGTCCGCCGCGTGGCGGCGCACGGCCTCGATGCAGCGCACGAAGTGCGCGGCGCCGCCGTCCTCGAGGTCGTCGCGGTCGACCGAGGTGATCACGACGTGGCGCAGCCCGAGCTCGGCGACGGCGCGGCCGAGCCGCTCGGGCTCGCCGGGGTCGACGCGGTCGGGTCGCCCGGTCGCGACGTTGCAGAACGCGCACGCGCGCGTGCAGACGGTGCCGAGCACCATCACCGTCGCGTGCCGCGCCGACCAGCACTCGTGCAGGTTCGGGCAGGCCGCCTCCTCGCAGACGGTGCCGAGCGACTGGCGCCGCATCAGGTCGCGCGTCTCGAGGAACTCGGGCGTCTCGCGCACCCGCACCTTCAGCCACGGCGGCTTGCGGCCCTTCGGAGCCGACCGGGGTGCGTCGTGCGAGGATGCGCCGGCCACGTCCGGGAGACTATCGAATCAGCCGCGGCGGCTGCGCGGGACCGAGTGCTCCCAGTCGGCCAGCAGCGTGCGCAGGCCGGTGACGAGCGAGAGCGGCTGGTCGAGCATCATGTGGTGGTAGGCCTCGGGGATCTCGATCACCGGCGCGTTGCGGCCGAGCAGCTCGTACATGTACTCGCCGATGTCGGGCGTCACGAGGCCGTTCTCGGCCCGGAAGAGCGCGAGCCGGCACTTCACGTCGGCGAGCAGCTCGTGCGTCGCGCGCGGCGTCGAGCGGCGGAAGATCATCGGGTCGAACTTCCAGGTCCAGCCCGCGTCGATGCGCACGAGCGACTCGCGCGCGACGTGGTCGATCACGTAGGGCAGCGAGGTCGGCTGGTCGGGCACGGTGCGGAAGTGGCGCAGCGCGGTCTCGACGTCGGGATAGACCTTCGGGTTGCGGAAGGCCTTGCCGCGCGCGCCCTCTTCCTCCTCGGGGTCGGGCCGGCGAACCGGCGAGTCGAGCACGACGGCGCCGGCCAGGCGCGGGCCGAACTCGACCGCGGTCGCGATCGTGACGAAGCCGCCCATGCTGTGGCCGACGACGATCGGCGGGCCGTCGAAGCCGGCGTCGTCGGCGACGGCCATGACCTCGCGCGCCCAGATCTCGCGCGGATAGTCGGCGCGGCGCTCGCTGTCGCCGTGCCCGGACAGGTCGATCGCCACGACGCGGTGCTCGGGCAGGAAGTGCGGCGCGACGAAGCTCCACCAGTGCGCGTGCGCCGCGCCGCCGTGCACGAACACGATGCCGGGCCGGCGCGGCTCGCCCCAGCGCAGGTAGTGGATGCGCGCGCCCTCGACGCGCACGGCGCCGTGCTCGGGGCGCGCCGCGAGCGCGCGGCGGAACCACGCCGGGGCGGTCGGGGCTTCGGTCATGCGGCGGCGGCTCTCCGGGGCGCGGCGAGGGGGAGACCGTTCCGCGACGGCGCTTCGAGGTCAAGCCCCGGGCGCGTCCGCCCGATGCGGGGGCCGGGAGGGGTCGGCGGGGTCGCTCGCCGAACGGCGCTGCCGCTGCTCTCGTAGAAGCCCGAGTCGAAGCTCTCGTCGAGTACCAGGCGCCTCGCCGCCTCGACCTCTCCCTGGCCTGTCCGATCTACGCTCGCCTGCGGCTCGCCTGCGCGGCGTCTTCGAGGGGCGCCTTGCAGGGTGCCCTGGACGACGCGCTACTCGACGGGATCGGGCGGCGCGAAGTCGGCGTCGAGGTCGACCGGCGCGAGGCGCTCGAGCACGCGGCCGAGGCGCGCCGCGACGGCGGGGTCGAGCAGGTCGAAGCGCAGGAAGCCGCCCTCGTGCGCGTCGCAGCGCTCGACGCGCGCCGCGGCGAGCAGCGGCGCGCCCTCGCGGCCGCCGTAGATCGCGAGCTTGAGGCGGTCGCCCGCCCCGAGCCGCGCGCAGGGCTCGATGCCGACGCCGTCGCGCGACAGGTCGCGCGCCATCAGGATGTGCGCGACGCCGTCGCACACCGCCATCACGCTGCGCTGGAAGCGGCGCCGCGCGCCCGGGTCGCGCGCCTCGGGCGCCACCCGGCGGCGGTCGCGCAGCCGGCGGCCGCTGCGCTCGGAGCGGCCCTCGCTCGGCGGGCGGAAGTCGATCGCGTGGCGTCCCATCAGCGCGCGCAGCGTCACGCGGTCGGGGAGGTCGAGCTCGTCGAACACGACCGAGAGGTCGAAGGTCTCGCCGTCGGCAGTGACGACCTCGCGCGACGCGCGCACCCAGCCGGCGAGCACGAGGTCGCGCGGCGCGTGCAGGTCGGGCGGCAGCTCGATCTCGACCCGGGCGCCGGCGCGCACCGGCGCCCGGCTGATGAGCCCGCAGCCGCCGATCGAGATGCGCTCGAGGACCACCTCGCGCCGGTCGTCGTCGACCCGCACCTTCACCGGAACGCCGAGCGCGAAGCGCGTTGCGAGGCGGCGGTCGCTGCCCAGCCCCTCGCGCCGCGCGAGCAGACGCAGCACGGCCGGGTCGAGCGGCCGCAGCAGCGAGAGGTCGCTCGGAGCGTCTATCTCGGACGCGTCGGCGCAGACCGCGACGTGGAGCTGGCGCGGCGGCGCGCCCAGGGCTCCCGCGGCGAGTGCGCGCGCGCAGGCCGGCGACGACAGCAGCAGCGGAACGCGCACGCCGATCGTCGCGCGCGCGGCGTCGCAGTGCTCCACGCCCAGCGCGTGGAGCAGGCTGCGGACGTCGTCGAGCTCGCCGTCTTCGTCCAGCAGGACCGCGCGCGGGCGTTCGGGCTCCATCCCGCCCGGTGCATCGGCGGACCGCGCCAGCCGCTGAACGGGTCGGTCCGGTGGAGCGGCCCCCGGACCCCGGACTACGCGAGCGACTCGATCTTCTGCTGGAGCTCGCCGCTGCGGTACATCTCCACGACGATGTCACAGCCTCCCTGGAACTCTCCGGCCAGGTAGAGCTGCGGGATCGTCGGCCAGCTCGCGTACTCCTTGACGCCGTCGCGGATCTCGGGGTCGGCCAGCACGTCCACGGTGCGGTACTCGGGCAGCAGGCTGTCGAGGATCTGCACCACGGTGGCCGAGAAGCCGCACTGCGGCTGGCGGCGGTCGCCCTTCATGAAGAGCACCACCGGGTGGCCCTTCACCAGCGCGTCGATGCGCTCGCGGGTCGCGTCGTTCATCGGGAGTCCTCCGAAAGGTGGGGGTTGCCGGCCAGCGGCGCGAGCCGCACCGGGTCGAGCCAGGCCGCCATCGCGCGCTCGTCGCGGTGCAGGTCGGCCAGGTGGATGCCGTCGAGCGTCTCGCGCAGCGCCGCCTGCACCGCGCGCCACAGCGCGCGCAGCGAGCAGTCGCTCGAGCGCACGCACTGGCGCTGCTGGCCGCCGTGGCAGGCGCAGAAGTCCTCGCCGTAGAACGCGCCGCCGAGCACCTGGAGCGCGCTCCAGACGCTGATCTCGGCGGCCGGCCGCGCGAGCCGGTAGCCGCCGTCGGCGCCGCGGACGCTCTCGACGAGCCCGCCGAGGCGCAGCTCGCGCATCAGCTTCGCGGTGTACTCCGGCGACAGGCCCTCGGCCTCGGCGATCTGCGAGATCGCCACCGGCGTGCCGGCCTCGGTCTCGGCGCGCGAGACCTGCAGCAGGCAGCGGAGGCCGTACTCTTCACTGGCCAGCAGCTGCATCGCCCGGAGCCTACGATACTATACCCACGAGTCAATATTCGATGGCCCCTCCCCCCCGAGCCCCCGAGCCCGCGCGCGACGCGGCCCGCGACCGCTTCGGCCGCCGCCTGCACGACCTGCGCGTCTCGGTCACCGACCGCTGCAACTTCCGCTGCCCGTACTGCATGCCAGCCGAGATCTACGGCGAGCAGTACCGCTTCCTGCCGCGCCCGCAGCTGCTGACCTTCGAGGAGATCGAGCGGCTGGCGCGGATGTTCGTCGGGCTCGGCGTCGAGAAGATCCGCATCACCGGCGGCGAGCCGCTGCTGCGCCACGGCCTCGAGCGGCTCGTCGCGGGACTCGCCGCGATCGACGGCCTGCGCGACCTGACGCTGACGACCAACGGCTGGCTGCTCGCGAAGCGAGCGCACGCGCTCGCCGACGCCGGGCTGCGCCGCATCACCGTGAGCCTCGACAGCCACGACGAGAGCGTCTTCCGCCGCATGAGCGGCCGCGACTTCGGCCCGGCGCGCGTGCTCGAGGGCATCGAGGCCGCGGCGGCCGCCGGCCTCGCGCCGATCAAGATCAACTGCGTCGTGCAGAAGGGCGCGAACGACGACCAGATCGTCGAGCTCGCGCGGCGCTTCCGCGGCACCGGCCACATCGTGCGCTTCATCGAGTTCATGGACGTCGGCACGCTGAACCGCTGGGACCTGTCGCAGGTCGTCACCGCGCGTGAGATCGTCGAGCGCATCGGCGCCGCCTTCCCGCTCGAGCCGCTCGAGCCGAACTACGCGGGCGAGGTCGCCGAGCGCTGGCGCTACCGCGACGGCGCCGGCGAGATCGGCGTGATCGCGTCGGTCTCGCAGCCCTTCTGCCGCGGCTGCACGCGCGCGCGCCTCACGACCGAGGGCCGGCTCGTCACGTGCCTGTTCGCCGCCGGCGGCGAAGACCTGCGCAAGCCCCTGCGCGAGGGCGCGAGCGACGCCGAGCTGCGCGAGCTCGTCGCCCGTGTCTGGTCGCGCCGCGACGACCGCTACTCCGAGGAGCGCGCCGCGCTGCCGGAGTCGTCGCCGCGGCCGAAGATCGAGATGTACCAGGTGGGCGGTTAGCACTGCCTACCACGAGCGGGCTCAGGTCGGGCAGCGGCCGGTCTGGGAGAGATACTGCGGGCAGGGGTCGCCGCAGTAGTCCCTCCCGCGGCGTCCGATCCACACGCCCGATCCGGACACGTCACCGCTTCACCGCGTCGATCCGGTGCTGCTGGTGAGCCGCCGGTAGATCGCCGGAAGCCGTTCGGGGAGAGCCTCGGCGTTCCAGATCACGGTGTAGCCGTGGGGGCCGAAGAGGCGGGGCAGATACTCCGGGCCCTCCCGATCGACCGTCACGCAGAACACGCGCACGCCCTGGAGCCGGGCCTCCGCGACCGCCTGGCGGACGTCCTCGATTCCGTAGCGTCCCTCGTAGCCGTCCTCGTCCTGCGGCTTTCCGTCGGAGAGGACCAGGAGCAGACGGGCGCGGGCGGGCTCGCGGGCGAGGGCCGCCGTCGCATGGCGCAGCGCCCCACCCAGTCGGGTGAAGGCGTCCGGCTCGAGCCCGCCGATGCGACGGCGCACCGCGTGGCACGGCTTCTCTCCGAAGCGTTTGAGCACCCGGATGCGCACGTCGGCGGCGCCCTGGCCGGAGAAGGCGAGCAACGCGGAGCGATCGCCGAGTGCCGCGAGCGCCTCGCCGAAGACGAGCGCGGCCTCCTTCACCACGTCGATGATGCGCTGGGATCCGGAGAGCCAGCTCTCGGTGGAACCGCTCGCGTCGAGCAGCAGCGTGACGGCGACGTCGCGTCGTAGGGAACGCTCCTGCGTGTAGATCCGGCCAACCGGGGCACGTCCGGCCCGGCAGTCGGCCCAGTCCTCGAGCCAGCCGCGGAGATCGAGATCGTCGCCGTCCAGCTGTCGGCGCAGCCGCTGGCGCCGCGGGCGCAGGCACTCGAGCTGCCGCGACAGCCGTGCGACGAGGTCGCGCCGGGCCGCGAGTGTGGTTTCGGCCCAGCCGCAGTCGTCGCTGTCGGCCGGGAGCTCACGCACGCGGCAGCCGGGGTCGCGATACTCCCCGCGCGCCGCGTCCCACTCCGGGTAGAGCCAGACCGGCCCAGATGCGCTGGTCGAGCCTTCCCCGGGCCGCGCGCCGTGGGCAGTCCCTCCGTCCTCGAGAATCTCGCGCACCGGG
>CAZQYK010000268.1:0-4525 GCA_964597285.1 uncultured Spirochaetales bacterium | reverse complement strand
TCTTCTACAAGACGATCGAGGATCCGATCGAGAGCATCGTCGTCCGCAACCCGGCGAACTTCGAGGCCTCCTCGAACGCGCTGTTCCGGACCTTCTTCAACAACCCGAGCGAGGCGACGCTCTGGGGCATCGAGGTGGAGGCGCGCAAGAGCTTCGACTTCCTGCGCCGCCTCGGGCTCGACCTGCCCGGCATCGAGGCCCTCGACCATCTGTCGGTCGGCGGGAACTTCACGTACATCGACGCCGAGGTCGACCGCACCGCTGCCGAGATCACGAGGGCGGGGGCTTACTTCGGAGTGGCGCCCGGCGACGTCGCGCGCTTCGGCGGACTCGAGCGCTCGCGGCGGCTCTTCGGGCAGCCCGAGTGGATCGCGAACACCGACGTGACCTTCGAGCACCCGGATTGGGGAACCACGGCGACGCTCGCGTACTTCGCGATCAGCGACGTGCTGGACGCCGCCGGCACCGCCACGCTCGATCCCGCCGGACGCGTGGTGGCGCTCACCCTCGACCGCTATCTGGGCCAGTACCACCAGCTGGATGCGATCGTGAGCCAGAGGATCTGGCGCGGGCTCGAGGTGAAGCTCAGCGTGAAGAACCTCACCGACAGCACACGGCGCGAGATCTACGACCCCGACCAGACGGTGGGGGGCGTGACCGAACGCTCCTTCACCTACGGCCGCGATTGGTCCTTTGGCCTCCAGTACACCCACGAGTTCTGAAGCGGCGCCGAGGGGACCCGGCCCAGTCGGGCACGGCCCGGCGCGCCCAGATCGTGACGATTCGGTGAACGCACGAGAGCGTCATGCGGGCGAGATCGTGCCGCCATCCGTCCCCGCGACATTCCCGCCGCCACCGCCCCTTGGTCCAGCGGATGGCTTCTCGCGCGAATCCCAACACTCCCAACCAGAGAAGGCAAGGACAATGCGCAAATTAGGTTTCGCATCCCTCGCGGCGTCGCTCCTCGTGCTGCCCGGCCTCAGCGCCGACGCGCAGACGGTGGTGAACACGAACGTGACGGCCGACACGACCTGGAGCGGCGAGATCGTGCTCGAAGGCGCGATCTTCGTGAAGAACGGCGCCGTCCTCACGATAGACCCGGGCACCATCGTTCGCGGCCAGCCGCGCACCGGGCCCGTGATCCCTGGCGACCCGACCGGCACGCCGGGAGCGCTCGTCGTGACGCAGGACGGCCAGATCGTCGCGAACGGCACGCCGAACAATCCGATCATCCTGACGACCGCCGCCGTCGACAACAACGGGCCGCTCGGCGCGGGTCCGCCGGACGGCGTCCCCGACGACGACGACGGCAACGGGTTCTGGGACCCGTGGCAGCCCGGCGACACCTTCTACGACGACACGCCCACGACGGCTCCGCTCGCGCCGCTGAACACCGCAGGGGGCGCGAACGTCGCGCTCTGGGGCGGCCTGGTCGTCCTGGGTCACGCGTCCACGAACCTCAGCGACCCGTGCGGCACGGGTCAGGGAACCTGCACCGTCGAAGGACTGACGGTGCCCGGCTTCCCGGTGGCGGACGCGACCTACGGCGGCGTCGACGATGCCGACACCTCGGGCAGCCTCTCGTACCTCTCGGTGCGACACGCCGGCGACGAGATCGGCAACAGCAACGAGCTGAACGGCGTCACCCTGGCGGGCGTCGGCACCGGCACGGAGTTCCACCACGTCGAGGTGTACGCCAACTTCGACGACGGCATCGAGTGGTTCGGGGGAACCGTGAACGGCGACCACCTCATCGTGGTCTTCGCCGGCGACGACAGCTTCGACGTCGATCAGGGCTACCGGGGAACGAACCAGTTCCTCGCGGCGATCATGACCTACTTCAACCAGGGCACCGCAGGCAACCCCGTCTTCGGCTCCTCGTCTGGCGACAAGGGATGCGAGTGCGACGGCGACGACTGGGACGAGCCGACCGTCGGGACCCGCGTCAACGTCGACGGCAGCGGGCGGCCCGATCCGTTCTCGAACGCGATCTGGTGGAACGTCACGGTCGCCGGCAGCGCCCAGGCGACGACCTACAACGCACACACCAACGACAACGACGGCTGGGAAGTCCGCAACGGGTTCGCGGGATCGCTGAACAACGCGATCATCTACGACACGCTGGGCCGGCAGGGCTACGACGACGCCGGCGGCGGCACGGACGTCCCGCCCGCCGGTGCCGCGAACGGGGACTTCAGGACCCCTGCCAACGCCGCTGCCGGACTCATCCAGGTCCACGACCTGACCTGCAACGACGTGAGCCCGATTCCCGGTGCCGGGTCCGCCGAGCACAACGCGATCAACGTCTTCGGGAGCGGCAACATCGGCTGCAACGGCGTGAACGACGGCGGCTATGGCCTGGTCGCCGAGACCACGAGCTTCACGCCGACCGGCCTGGGCGGGAAGCTCGATTCGTCGCTCGCCACGATCGACCTGCGACCGGCCAGCGCCAACGCGACCATGACCGGGTCGGTTCCGCCGGGTGGGCTCGACACGTCGGCGACCTACCGCGGCGCCTTCGCGCCGACCCCGACCGACGTCTGGCTCCACCCCTGGACGGTCCTGTCCCAGGCGCAGATGCTTCCGGAGCCGGGCTCGCTGTCGGCACTGGCGGCGGGCGCGGTCCTGCTGATGGCCCTGGGGAAGCGGCGTCGCTAGGCGATCCTGATCCGGCTTCGACGTCCTGCTTCGACGACCGAGGGGGACCCGCATCCGACCGGATGCGGGTCCCCGCACTCTCAGACCTGGAGACCCACGATGCAGCGACTCCTGCTGGTGGCTTCCCTGTGCCCGATGCTCTGCATCGCGCTGGCCTGCTCGTCCGAGACGCGGCACGCCCCTGCCGACGTCGCCATCACGCAGGCGAACGTCTACGAGAACGAGCGGTACTGGTCGGCGATCGTCGCCTTGACCCAGGAGTGGCTGCCTCCGGGCGAGGCGACGCCTCTCAAGGCGCAGTACCGCGGAACGCTCGTGCGCGTCGAGGCGGACGGCCGCGTGCGCATCGATTTCGGTCGGCACGGAAGGCACGACGTCCCGATGGGGCGCACCGACCTGGTCCAGCGCGCGAACGAGGTGCGCGACGGAACGCGGACGAAGCTCGCGCAGAACTTCGTGCTCCGCGTCGGGAACAGCCTCGTCGACGCGTCCAGCTCGCCGCTCCGCCCGCACACGATCGGCGAGATCGCCGGCGCGAGCGCGTACCTGTGCGTCTTCGCCGACCCGCGCGGCGCGGAGTTCCCGCTCCTCGCGCGGCGGCTCGAGGAGCTGGAGGGCGCGAACGGCGTGCGGGCCGTGTACTTCCCGCAGGCCGTGGCGCGCGACGATCTCGACTTCGTCCACGAGCGGCTCGGATCGCTCTCGTGGCGCGTCCCGTACATGTACCCGAAGCTCAGCGCGAGCTACACGCGGTCGCTGCTCCGCGAGACGCCCGAACGTCCGCGCGCGCTGCTCGTCAGCCCCGAAGGTCGCGTCCTCCACGAAGCCGAGATCGGGACCGAGGCGAGTCTCTCCGAGCTGCGGCAAGCGCTCGAGAGCGTGTAGCCCAGCGCCCGACCGGGGGGAAAAGTACGCGACCCGACGTTCGGTACGTGCACCGGTTCGACACGCGATCGTCGATCTTCGCGCATCCGTCACCGAAAGGTCACGAATCCCCCGGGCGCTTCGTGTAGCGTGCGCGCACCCGAGAGGAGGTGCTTCGTGCGGAAGATCGTGCGCGTGGGTTCGTGCGCCGTTTGGATCGGGATCTGCCTCGCCGTCGCCGCGCCGCCGGCGCTCGCCGACGAGGACGAGACGCTGAGCGAGATCATCGAGATCCTGCGCCAGCAGGGGCTGATCGACGACGAGCAGTACGCCGAGCTGTCGGCGAAGGCCGAGCGCCGCGAGCGCGAGCAGGAGGAGAGCTGGACCGACCGCATCCAGCTGTGGGGCGACTTCCGCGCCCGCCTCGAGCACTTCGACTACCGCGACGACGTCTACGCGCGCGCGCTCGGCATGCGCCTGACCGACCGCACGCGCGGCCGCTACCGCGGGCGGCTGAACGTCAGCGGCAAGGTGATCAGCCGCGCGACGATCTACCTGCGCTTCGCGTCGGGCAGCGACGACCCGCGCAGCACGAACCAGACGCTCGGCAGCGGGCTCTTCTTCGACACCGACGACCTGCGCTTCGACCTCGCCTACGCGACGCTGACGCCCTTCCCGGACGGCGAGCTGCCGTACCTCGAGAACGGCTACCTCGGCGTCGACGTCGGCAAGGTCAAGAACCCCTTCCTGTGGAAGGACCTCGGCTACGACGCGCTGCTCTGGGACGGCGACATCAACCCCGAGGGCGCGAATCTGCGCCTGAAGGGCGACGTCGGGCCGGTCGCGCTCTTCCTGAACAGCGGTGTCTACGTCCTCGACGAGAACAGCTCGAGCCAGGACCCGACGCTCGTCGGCGAGCAGCTCGGCGGCAAGGTCGAGCTCTTCGACGGCGTCAGCTTCGGCGCGCGGGGCTCGCTCTACCACTTCGTGTCGCTCGACCAGA
>CAZQYK010000267.1:0-5054 GCA_964597285.1 uncultured Spirochaetales bacterium | reverse complement strand
CAGCGCGCGCGGCCGCGCCCGGGCCCGCGCGAGCCGTGCGTGCCGAGCTCGCGCTGCATGCGGTGGGCGTAGAGCTCGGTGGGCACGCGCTCGCCCGCCGGCTCCCATCCCTTGTTCGACCCGGCCATGGCGCCTCGCCCGCGCCGCGACCGGGGCCGCCGGCGCGCGTCCAAGAGGCGTTTCGGACCGCGCGGGGGGCGAGTTGAGCGCGCCGAAGGCGCGCGGCCCGCCGGCCCGATGGCGCCCCGCGAGGGAATCGAACCCCTGACCCGCTGCTTAGAGGATCGCTCGGAGCCGGAGCAATGACGGAAGGTTGGCGTCTACGGCGCGCAGAGCGCGGCAGCGGGCGGCGCCGAGCGGCGCGTGGGACGGCTCAGGCGGCCCCATACGGCTCGCATGTTGTCCTCCAGATCGCCCGCCGGATTCTTTCGGCGCGGAAGTCACGTCCGGGGACTGCATTGGAGGCCCGGACTTCACGCTTAGTCGCGGTGGCGAGGACGGCGGCTAAAGCGAGAGCCTGCGGCTTGCCGTAGCGAGGGCCTGGAGGCAGACTGGACGCCATGAGCAGCTCGCTTCTCGACGAGATCCGCAAGCTCTCGGTGGCCGAGCGGATTCAGCTGGTCGAGGACGTGTGGGACTCGATCGCCGCCGCTGCGGAGGAGCTTCCGGTCCCGGATTCGCACCGGGAAGAGCTTGCGCGCCGGCGAACAGAGCACCGCCAGCATCCTGAGGATGTCATTCCTTGGGAAGAGGTGCGCCGGCAGCTCTGGGCCGAGGAGTGATCCGCCGGACGGTCTTCCGTCGCAGAGCACGGGATGACGTTCGGGAGATTCGACCGCTGGTACGAGACGCAGCAGCCCGGCCTCGGAGCGGAGTTCACGCGGAGCCTCGAGGTCTGCATGGCGCAGATCGAGCGGACCCCCGAGATGTATCGAAGGGTCGATCACGGGACCCGGCGCGGCCACCTACGCCGCTTTCCCTACGTCGTGTACTACGAGATCGAAGGCGACGATGTGTTGATCCTGGCCGTCTGGCATAACCGCCGCGATCCCGACAGCTGGCGAGAGCGCCAGTAGCTCCTCACTTCGATGCATGGCCGCCGGGCCGCCCCTCTTCGGCTCGCTCTCGGGAGCCTCGCGTTGGGGAACTCGGGCTGGACAGCGGAGGAATTCCCGCGTGTGTGCCTTTCGTGACGTCAGGGTTGTTGATCACGGCGACCGTGTTTCCCGACGTGACCGTCGTGGGTCCGTGCTCCCCATTTCCAGCACGAAAGCCTCGAGGGTCAGCGAGTTGATCCCGGTGACCGAATCTTCGGTGAGATAGCGCTGGTCGTCGGCCGAGTACTCGAAGTCGCGCTGCGTCCCATTGCCCAGCGTCATCGTCGCCCGTCGACCGAGGGTGTCGTACTGGACGTCGGCGACGATCAGCGTCACCTCCGTGAGGTTCGACGAGCAGGGCAGGTCGTCCGCCGCGACGCGCGAGCACACGCGCTTCAGGAAGGCGCCGTCGAACTCGTACTTGATGAAGGGTCCTGCGTGGGTCCCGATGCGGTCCGGGCGGCCGGTCAGGTCGAACTAGTTCTGGACCGATGCGTGGCCATTCTCCTCGAGCCGGACGCGGCCCAGGCCGTCGTAGACGTATTTTTCGCGTCGCCACGATCATCATCCCGGAGCCGAGCACGGCCCTGCTCGTCGCGAGCGGGCTGCTCGGGCTGGCGGCGCGGACGCGGTGCCCCGGAGGGGCAGCGGGCCGCTATGGACGGTCCCCTCGTCGGCGTTCTGGCCGAGGTCGATGCCGTGGACGGCGGCGACCGTCCGGACTTCCGTGGCGCCCCGGGAGGGAATCGAACCCCCGACCCGCTGCTTAGAAGGCAGCTGCTCTATCCGACTGAGCTACCGGGGCGCGCGCGAGAGCCTAGCAGGGCCTGGGAGCCCGCTGATTGACACCCCCCGGACCCCCGATTAGCTTCGCTCGCTCCCGCGGTGGGCGTAGCTCAGATGGTTAGAGCGCCGGATTGTGGTTCCGGAGGTCGGGGGTTCGATTCCCCTCGCCCACCCCAGGCACCCCGCGCCGCAGCGCCCGCGGACGAGCCCTCCCGCCCTTGGACCTCGCGACGCTCGACCTCTCCTTCCTGCCGGCGGTCAACGCATCGCTGAACGCGATCGCGGCGGCGCTGCTCGTGCGCGGCCGGCTCCTCGCGCGCGCGCACCGCGTCGACGCGCACCGCCGCACGATGCTCACGGCGTTCGCGGTGTCGACGCTCTTCCTCGCGCTCTATCTGCTGCACAAGACCTGGCGCGGCTTCGAGAACACGACCTTCCACGCCGAGGGCGTCGCGAAGGGCGCCTATCTTCTTCTTCTCGCGAGCCACGTCGTGCTCGCGATGGCGGTGCCGGTGCTCGCGATCGCGCTGATCCGGCTCGGGCTCGCCGGCCGCATCGCGTCGCACCGACGGCTCGCGCGCGTGGCGTGGCCGATCTGGATGTACGTCTCGGTCACCGGCGTCGCGATCTACCTGCTCCTGTACCCGCTCAACCCGCCCGCGCCGGACGCGCAAGCGCCGGCGATCGAAGGGGAAATCCGCACCGGAACGGTCTCGCTCCGGCCTTGAACGCGCGGTTGCGATCGGCTACCCGTCCGGTCGCGCGAAGCCCCCCCCAACTGCTCGGATCCACTCGCCGTTTCCGGCCTTCGGGCGTCTCCGGCCACTCGCGCGACATCCCGACGCCCCTCACCCGATCGAACCCACTCCCGACTCACCCCGGATGGATCGAATGAACGCGACTGTGCTGCGCCCGGCGATTGGCGGTCTCCTCGCGTCGCTCGCGCTCGCGGGGGTCGTGCCCGGCGCGCCGGCGCACGCGCAGGACCTCGCGCGCGGCGAGGCGCTCTACGAGCTGTGCGCGCAGTGCCACCGCGCGAACGGCGCGGGCAACCCGGTGGCGCTCGCTCCGTCGATCGCGGGCCTTCCGCAGTGGTTCGTCGAGGGGCAGCTGAAGAAGTTCCAGAACGGCGGCCGCGGCACGCACTTCGACGACGTCGGCGGCATGCGCATGCGCCCGATGTCGATGTGGCTCGGCGACGACGCCGACGTCGCGAACGTCTCCGCCTACGTCGCGTCGATGCCGAAGGTGATCCCCGAGGACACGCTCGAGGGCGGCGACCCGCAGGCGGGCCAGGCGAAGTACGTGCCCTGCATCGCCTGCCACGGCGTCAAGGGCGAGGGCAACCAGGCGCTGAACGCGCCGCCGCTCGCCGGGATGAGCGACTGGTACCAGCTCACCTCGCTGAAGAACTTCAAGGCCGGCGTGCGCGGCTCGAACCCGAAGGACCCGACGGGCGCGCTGATGCGTCCGATGGCGATGACCCTCGCCGACGAGCAGGCGATGCTCGACGTGATCGCGTACATCCAGTCGCTGGCGACGGAGTAGGGGGACGAGATGGGCAAGGCCTACGAACCGGACGAGCTGGCGACGCGCACCTTCATCGTGAGCATCGCCGGCATCGTGGCGTTCATCGCCGTCGTGTTCCTCTTCATCCTCTAGGAGATCCCCGGTGATCGAGCGATATCTCCAGCAGGCTTCGAGCTACGCCGGCGACATCGACGGGCTGATCGTGCTGATCGCCTGGCTGGTCGGCGTGTGGTTCGTGATCTCCGAGGGCGTGTTCTTCTATCTGATCTGGAAGTTCCGCCACCGCGACGGCCACAAGGGCCAGTACGTCACCGGCGAGGAGAAGAGCCAGAAGCGCTGGATCACGATCCCGCACGCGCTGGTGCTCGTTTGCGACATCTTCATCATCGTCGGCGCGGTGCGCGTCTGGGTCGACGTCAAGCAGACGCTGCCGCCGGCCGACGCGACGGTGCGCCTCGTGGCGCAGCAGTGGGCGTGGAGCTTCGTCCACCCGGGCCCCGACGGGCAGCTCGACACGTCCGACGACATCAAGACCGTCGACGATCTCTACGTCGAGGTCGGCAAGACCTACCACTACAAGCTCGAGTCGCGCGACGTGCTGCACGATTTCTCGGTTCCGGTGTTCCGGCTCAAGCAGGACGCGATCCCCGGACGCACCATCACCGGCTGGTGGAAGGCGACGAAGATGGGCGAGTTCGACATCCAGTGCGCCGAGATCTGCGGCATCGGCCACGGCGCGATGGCCGGACGCATCCACGTGCAGTCGCCCGAGGAGCACCTGGCCTGGATGCGGGAGAATTCACCGGTGACGTCGCTCGCGGCCGTCGCGGAGCGCTAGGCGGAGCCGAGAGGAAGAGTCATGGCGGAGACGATCGGCGTCGGGACCCACGGCGAGGACGCGCACGGCCACGCGCACCACGAGCAGACGTTCTGGAGCAAGTACGTCTTCTCCACCGATCACAAGATGATCGCCATGCAGTACATGTTCACCGGCATGTTCATGGCGCTGATCGGGGGGTTCTTCGCCTACACCTTCCGCATGCAGCTGGCCTTTCCGGGCATGGAGGTTCCCTTCTGGGGCCTCGTGACGCCGGCCGACTACAACTCGCTGATCACGAACCACGGCGCGATCATGATCTTCTGGGTCGCGATGCCGGTGCTGATCGCCGCGTTCGGGAACTTCCTGATCCCGCTGATGATCGGCTGCGACGACATGGTGTTCCCGAAGATCAACCGGCTCTCGTACCAGATCTTCCTGCTGTCGGCGCTCGTGCTGCTCGCGTCCTTCTTCGTCGAGAACGGCGGCTTCGCCGGCGCCTGGACCGTCTACCCACCGCTCTCGTCGAAGCACGAGTACAGCCTGACGCCATTGGGCTCGTCGCTCTTCATCGTGGCGGTGGCGCTCGAGTTCGTGGCCTTCCTGCTCGGCGGGATCAACTTCGTCACGACGGCGATGAACTCGCGCGCGCCGGGCATGAAGCTCTACGACATCCCGATGGTGGTCTGGATGATCGTGATCGCGAGCATCCTGTTCATGGCCTCGGTCGGCCCGCTGATCGCCGGCGCGATCATGCTCTTCATGGACATGAACCTCGGCACGCACTTCTTCGACCCGAACGCCGGGGGCGATCCGATCCTGTG
>CAZQYK010000266.1:0-5276 GCA_964597285.1 uncultured Spirochaetales bacterium | reverse complement strand
AGCACAGCAGCTCGATCGTGACGCCGCTGCCCGGCACCTTGCAGCCGACCATGCGGCCGTGCGCGCCCGCCTCGCCGGTCGCCGCGGCCATGCCGTCGCCGTCGAGCGAGACGTCGAAGATCGGTTCGAGGCCGAGCGCGTCGCGGTAGAACGCGAGCGAGCGCTCGATGTCGGAAACGCTCACGCAGACGTGCGAGAAGCCGCGGACGCGAAGCGCGGGATCGGCCACTGGTCACCTCGTCGACCGCAGTCTACTGCGGACGCAGCGGCGCAGGCGCGGCGTCGGCGCGCGAGCGCGCCGACGAGCACCGCACCGGCCGGCCACGCGCCCGTCGGCTCCGGCATCTCGACCACGTCGAGGATCTGGTCGCGGTAGAAGGAGAGGTCGGCGGCGTAGGTGGTCTGGCCCTCGAGGCTGGTCTCGGCGGGCTGCCCGTCGTAGACGGTCGTCGCGATCATCACGCCGGCCAGCTGCCACTGGGAGCCGTCCCATGCGAACGCGGCGCCACCCGAGTCGCCGTTCGCGGCCTGGGCCTCGTGCGGCGAGTCGCCGAGGTCGAAGATGCTGCCGAAGACCTCGGTGTCGAACACGCGCCCGATGGGGAAGCTCTCGACGAAGTTCGTTCCCCAGCGCAACGTCCTGCCCAGCGCCCATTCGTATCCGTGGAGGGGCCCCGGCGGCGGCCCGCCGTTGGGGTCCCACGACGTGGCCGCGCCGCGGTTGCGGCCATTTCCGGCGAGGATCAGCGACGCCCCGTTCGACGGCGTCGACGACGCGATCACGAGCGGCGCGAGCGGCGGCGTCGGCGCGACGGCGAACATCAGCAGGTCGGCGAAGGTCCCGTCGCCGTTGTCGAGCCGCACCGCGCTGCCGGGGACGACCGAGTAGGGGACGCCGCCGAGCACGACGTTGCCGGCGCCGACGTGGTTCGCGGTGATCATCCACGGGCCCTCGAGGTGCACCGCCGTGAGACCGCCGCGCGTCGCGACGTGGCCCCAGCCCGGGTCGGGCGACGGTGCGCTCGTGTTGCCGGTGCCGTCGCCGGAGTCGATGATCACGGCGGACGCCGGCGCAGCGAGCGCGACGGTGAGCAGCAGCGGGGCCAGGGAACGCATCGGATCGGGGGCGCCAGCGTACCACGGCGGTCACCGACCGGGGCGGCCGCGCCGCCGCGCGGTATCGTCGTCGTCTGCGACCGAGGGAGGCTCGCCGATGACCTCAGCCGCCGCCCGCATCCGCGCCCGGCTCGACCACCCGGTGATCGACTCCGACGGCCACCACGTCGAGTTCCTGCCGCTCGTCGTCGACCGGCTGCGCGAGATCGCCGGCGACGCGGTGGTCGCGCGCTTCGAGCAGGTGACGAAGGCGGGCGCGATCGCGCGCGCGCTCGACCCGGCGAAGCGCCGCCAGCTCGCGCTCGCGCGGATGCCCTTCTGGGGGCTGCCGGCGCGCAACACGCTCGACCGCGCCACTGCGATGCTGCCGCGGCTGCTGCACGAGCGGCTCGAGTCGCTCGGCATCGACTTCGCGGTGCTCTACCCCACCTACGGGCTGATCCCGATTCACCTCGGCGACGACGAGCTGCGCCGCGCCGCATGCCGCGCGTTCAACCGCTACGCCGCCGAGTGCTATGCCGAGCACGCCGATCGCCTCGCGCCGGTGGCCGCGATCCCGATGAACACGCCCGAAGAGGCGATCGACGAGCTCGACCACGCGGTTGGCGAGCTCGGGCTCAAGGCGGTGATGCTCGCGGCCTATGCGGCGCGCCCGTACGAGGGCGAGGGGCTGCCGCGCGGCGCCGTCTGGCTCGACTTCTTCGGCTTCGACAGCCCGTACGACTACGACCCGGTGTGGCGGCGCTGCGAGGAGCTCGGCGTCGCGCCGAGCTTCCACTCGACCGGCATGGGCTGGGGCTCGCGCGCGTCGACGTCGAACTACGTCTACAACCACATCGGGAGCTTCGCGGCGTCGGCCGAGGGCGCGTGCCGCGCGGTCCTGCTCTCGGGCGTGCCGTGGCGCTTCCCGAAGCTGCGCTTCGCGTTCCTCGAGGGCGGCGTCGCGTGGGCGAGCAATCTGCTCGCCGACGCGATCGGCCACTGGGAGAAGCGCAACCCCGAGCACCTCGCGCACTACGACCCGGCGAACCTCGACCGCGAGCGGCTCGCGGAGCTCTTCGACGCGTACGGCCCGCCGGCCTTCCGCGAGCGCGCGGGCCGCCTCGGCGACGCGCTCTCGCTGCTCTCCGACCCCGACGAGGACCGCAGCGCGATCGACGACTTCGCGCGCTGCCCGGTCGCGAGCGCCGAGGAGCTCGCCGCGGTCTTCACCGAGCGCTTCGCGTTCGGCTGCGAGGCCGACGACCCGATGAACGCGCTCGCGTTCGCGCGCCAGCTCTCGCCGCAGGGCTCGCGGCTGCGCGCGATCTTCAGCTCGGACATCGGGCACTGGGACGTGCCGGAGATCGCCGCCGTGCTGCCCGAGGCGTGGGAGCTCGTCGAGAAGGGCCTGCTCGACGAGCGCGACTTCCGCGACTTCACCTTCGCGTTCCCGGCGTCGCACTGGAAGGCGACGAACCCGGACTTCTTCCGCGGCACCGCCGTCGAGGCCGAGACCGCGAAGCTGTGAGCGGCGCGGCCGGACCCGCTTTCGTTCGCTAGTCGAATCAAGAGGGCCTCGCACGACGACGTCGCGCTTGCCCGCGGCGACGCGCTCCGCTTAACATGCGGCGCCACTCCGGCACGCCGACGATCCCTTCGCCGACCGAACGGATCGACGAGGAGACCGCCATGCGACCCGCGCCGCGCCGCCCGCTCGCGTTCCTGTTCACTCTCGCGCTCGGCGCGTCGGCGCCGCTCGCGGCCGCCGCCGACTACGACGTCGACATTCGCTGGACGAGCTATGGCATCCCGCACGTCAAGGCCGACGACTACGGCAGCGCGGCGTTCGGCTACGGCTACGCGTTCGCGCGCGACAACGTCTGCCTGATGGCCGAGGAGTTCAACAAGGTCAACGGGGAGCGCTCGCTGCACTTCGGTCCGAACGGTTCGTACAACTACCGCGCGAACGGCTCGGGCAACGTCAACAACCTGAGCAGCGACTTCTTCTACCGGCTCGTGATGGACGAGGCGATGCTGTCGAGCTGGCTCGCGTCGTCGCGGCCCGAGATCCAGCAGGGCATCGCCGGCTTCGCCGACGGCTACAACCGCTACCTCGCCGCGACCGGCCTCGGGAACCTGCCGGCCGCGTGCCGCAACGAGCCGTGGGTGAAGCCGATCGACTCCGTCGACATGATGAAGCGCTTCTACCAGCTGATCCTGCTCGCGAGCCAGGGCTTCTTCATCGAGGGCATGGTCGCCGCGCAGCCGCCGGCGCTGCCGGTGGTCGACCCGATCGCGAGCGGGGAGCAGGTGATCGAGGCCGTGAGCGGCGAGCCGTGCGCGCTGCCGAGCCCAGAGTGCCTCGGCATCGGCAGCAACGCGTACGCGTTCGGGGCCGACGCGACCGGCACCCCGGCCGGAGCCCTGCTCGGCAACCCGCACTTCCCGTGGCTCGGCACCGAGCGCTTCCACACCTTCCAGATGACGATCCCGGGCGAGGTGAACGTCTACGGCATGGCGCTCTACGGCGTGCCGCTGGCGCTGATCGGCTTCAACGAGGGCGTCGCGTGGAGCCACACCGTCTCGACCGGCTACCGCTTCACGCCGGTCGAGCTGAAGCTCGTGCCGGGCGATCCGACCCACTACCTGATCGACGGCGAGGTCGAGGCGATGACGACGCGCACCGTCGAGGTCTGCGTCGAGTACGCCGGCGCGTCGTGCACCGACCTGCGCTCCCATACCTTCTACTACTCGCGCTACGGCCCGATGTTCCTGTTGAGCGTCTCGGGCGCGCCGGTGTTCGGCTGGGACGCGGTGCGCGCGTACGCGATCCGCGACGCGAACGCCGCGAACCTGCGCACGCTCGACCACTTCTTCGACATCAACCGCGCGCAGAGCACCGCCGAGGTGAAGCAGATCCTCGACCAGTACGTCGCGATCCCGTGGGTCAACACGATCGCCGCCGACAGCGCCGGCAACGCGCTCTACGCCGACATCTCGGTCGTGCCGAACGTCCCCGACTCGCTCGCGGCGACGTGCAACACGGTGCCGGTCGGCGTCGCGGTGTTCGAGCTGCTGGGCCTTCCGGTGCTCGACGGCTCGCGCACCGACTGCGAGTGGGTCGTCGACCCGGCCGCGCCGCAGCCGGGGATCTTCTCGAAGGACGACCTTCCGAGCCTCCAGCGCCGCGACTACACGATGAACTCGAACGACAGCTACTGGCTGTCGCACCACGAGCACCCGCTGACCGGCTTCGCGCGGATCATCGGCGACGAGGGCACGGAGCGGACGCTGCGCACGCGACTCGGCTACCGGCAGGTGATCGATCGGCTGTCGGGGCTCTTCAGCGACGCGTTCCAGCAGCCCGACGGCATGCCGGGGAGCGACGTCACGCTGAAGAAGCTCCAGGCGATGCTCTACGGGAACGACGACACCTATCCGCAGCTGGGCAACCGGAACCTCACCGCCGAGCTTGTGCGCGACGATCTCGTCACCACCTGCCGCACGCCGGCGCCGTCGGGCGTCGCGAGCGACGACGGCGCGACGATCGACCTGACCCAGGCCTGCGACGTGCTCGAGGCCTGGGACCTGCGCCACAACCTCGACTCGGTGGGCGCGCACCTCTTCCAGGAGTGGTGGCGGCTCGCGCCGGCCGAGACGGTGTGGCTGACCCCCTTCGACGTGAACGACCCGGTCAACACGCCGCGCGGCCTGAACGTCGCCGACCCGCAGGTCAAGCAGGCGCTCGTCGACGCGGTCGACCGGCTCCAGGAGCTGAGCCTGCCGCTCGACGCGCCGCTCGGGCAGGTGCAGTACGTGGTGCGCAACGGCCAGCCGATCCCGATCCACGGCGGCCCGGGCGGCACCGGCGTGTTCAACGCGATCAACAACAGCCTCTCGGGCACACAAGGGCGCGGCTACGACGTGCCGCACGGCTCGAGCTACATCCAGACCGTCACCTGGGACCAGGACGGGCCGGTGGCGGGGATCATCCTCACCTACTCACAGTCGACCGACCCGGCCTCGCCGCACCACAAGGACATGACCGAGCTCTACTCGCAGAAGGGCTGGGTCGACGTGCCGTTCCACGAGGCCGACATCCTCGCCGACCCGAACCTCGTGACGCTCACGCTCGTGCCGGAGCCGAGCGACCTGCGCCCGTTCTGGGCGCTGGCCGG
>CAZQYK010000265.1:0-5700 GCA_964597285.1 uncultured Spirochaetales bacterium | reverse complement strand
CGCGGCGCGCGAGCGCGCGCCGGCCCCCGGCGCGACGTCGGGCGGTCGCGCGGCGGAGCGGGACCCGGCGGCGACCGGAGGGGTCGAGGGCTCGGGCATGCCGGTAGGTTGGCACCCGCCCCCTACTCGGGCAACAGAATCTCGCCCGGCCGCATCTGGGCCGCGATCTCGTCGGGCGTCCAGAGCCCGCCGTCGCGCTGTTTCGTGACGCCGGTGTGCGTGACGACGCGCATCTCGGCGATGCGGCCGCCGCCGACGTAGAAGGTCTTGCCGGTGAGCTCTTTCGCGCGGTCGCTCGCGAGGTAGACGACGAGCGGCGACACGAGACCGGGGCTCATCTTCGCCTTCAGCGTCTCGTCGTCCTTGAAGCCCGGCAGGTCGTCGGTGAGGCGGGTCAGCGCGACCGGTGCGAGGATGTGCACGCGGATCCCGTACTTGACGCCCTCGATCGCGAGGCAGCGCGAGAAGCCGGCGATGCCGGCCTTCGCGGCGCCGTAGTTGCACTGGCCGAAGTTGCCGTTCAGACCCGACGTCGACGAGGTGTTGACGATCACCCCGCCCTGCCCCGACTGCTTCAGGTGGTTGTAGACCGCGTGCGTCACGCAGTAGGTGCCCTTCAGGTGCACCTTGACGACGATGTCCCACAGGTCCTCGCTCGTGTTCGCGAAGGACTTGACGCGCAGGATGCCGGCGTTGTTGACCAGCACGTCGACGCGATCGAAGGCGTCGAGCGCGCCCTGCAGGATCGCGCGGCCGCCCTCGACGGTGGAGACGTCGTCGTAGTTCGGAGCCGCCTCGCCGCCGGCGGCGCGGATCTCGTCGACGACCGCGTCGGCCATCTTCGTGCCGGCGCCGGTGCCGTCGCGCGCGCCGCCGAGGTCGTTGACGAGCACCGACGCGCCCTCGCCCGCGAGCGCGAGCGCGTGCTCGCGCCCGATGCCGCCGCCCGCGCCCGTCACGATCGCCACCTTGCCGTCGAGCCAGCCCATGACGCACCTCCTCGCGCTGCGGGGGCCGATGCTATCGAAGATCGGGCCCAGGAGCGTGACCCGGGATTCGGCGACGGGACCGGGGCGCTGCGGCAGCGGAGGCCACTGTCCGACTCCGCTCGGCTCCGCCGCGCTCGACCTAGGTGAACAGGATCGTCCGCAGCCGCCCGAAGGGCTCGAAGCCGAGCCCGCGGTACAGGCGGTGCGCGGCGTCGTTGCCGTCGACGACGGCGAGCTGCACGTGGTCGCTTCCGGCCGAGAAGGCCTCGCGGCACAGCGCCGACGTACCGGCCGACCCGTGGCCGAGGCGGCGCGCCTGCGGCCAGGTGTAGACGCCCTGGAGAAGCCAGCCGTCGGCGCGCTGCACGTCGGCGTAGCCGACGAAGCAGACGCGGCCCCCGCCCTCGACGAGCAGCGCGCGCGGCAGCCGACCCTCGACCCAGCGCCGGAAGCCGGCCGAGTCGCCGGCGAAGGGGTCGGGCCGGCCCTCCTCGCGCAGGCTCTCGCGCGCGGCGAACACGAGCGCCTCGAGGTCGCGGCGCCCGGCGCGGCGCGCGCGCGAGCCCGCGCCGTCGACGAGGCGGGCGCCCGCGGGCTCGATCGCGAGCGCGGTCTCGAGGCGGTCGAGCCAGACGCGGCGGCGCCGGCGCGCGAGGCGCGCCCACATCCGGCCGACCCGCTCGGGGTCGCTCTTGACGAGCCCGACGGGGAGCTCGTCGACGAAGGGCAGCAGCGCGTCGAGCGCGTCGGCGTCCATCTCGGAGTCGAAGACGATCGTCGGGCGCAGCGCCGCGACGCCGGCGAGCTCGCCGCCGCGCCACGCGCCGACCAGCTCGGTGCCCATCTCGCCGGGCGGCGGCGGCTCGCCGAGGCGCGCCGCGAGGTCGAGCAGCATCAGGTTCTCGCGCGGACGCCGCGCGAGCCGCGCGATCGCCTCGGGCAGCGCGTCGGCGTCGATGCGGCGCGCGGAGAGGTCGCCGCTGCGCAGGCCCGCGGCCGTCATTCAGTCGAGGACGACCAGCACGGCGCCCTCTTCGATGCTGTCGCCCTCGGACACGCGCAGCTCGGCGACCCGGCCGGCGCACGGGGCCTCGACCGGGATCTCCATCTTCATCGACTCGAGGATCAGCAGGACCTCTTCTTCTTCGACCTGGGCGCCGACCTGGGTCTCGATCTTCCACACGTTGCCGGCGATCTCCGCCGCGACCTCGGTCGGCATCCGGGCTCCTCGCTTTCTTCGCTTCGATCGGCTCGGCGTGGGCGCGAGCGGGCGCCCAGCATAGCCCCGCCGCGCTACTCTCCGCCCCCATGCTCGAGACGCTGACGCAGGGCTTCACCGCCGCGCGCGAGCGCCTCTCCGGCGTGCGCGAGCTCGGCGAGGAAAACGTCTCCGAGGCGCTGCGCGACGTGCGCATGTCGCTGCTCGAAGCCGACGTCGACCTCGCCGTCGTGCGCGACTTCCTCGAGCGCGTCAAGCAGCGCGCGCTCGGCCAGAAGGTCGGGACGCGCGCCGTCGACGCCGCGGGCCGCAAGCTGCGCGTGACGCCCGGCCAGCACTTCGTCAAGGCCTGCGAGGAGGAGCTCGTCGCGCTGATGGGCCCGGTCGACGGCTCGCTGGCGCGCGCGCGGGGCGTGACGTCGGTGATGCTCGTCGGCCTCCAGGGCGTCGGCAAGACGACGGTCGCCGCGAAGCTGGCCCGCCGGCTCGAGAAGGACGGCCGCCGGCCGCTGCTGGTCGCCGCCGACGTCTACCGCCCGGCCGCGGTCGACCAGCTGCGCATGCTCGGCGCCCAGCTCGGGATCCCGGTGCACGCCGGCGCCGACGGCGAGGAGCCGGCCTCGATCTGCGCCGCGGCGGCGGCGCGGGCGAAGGCCGAGGGCTTCGACGCGGTCGTCTACGACACGGCCGGCCGGCTCGCGATCGACGACGAGCTGATGCGCGAGCTCGAGGAGATCGGCGAGCGGGCCGAGCCGGCGAGCACGCTGCTGGTCTGCGACGCGCTGATGGGCCGCGACGCGGTCAACGTCGCGAAGGCCTTCGCAGCGCGCCTCGCGCTCGACGGCCTCGTGCTGACCAAGCTCGACGGCGACGCGCGCGGCGGCGCCGCGCTCGCGGTGAAGGCCGTCACCGGCGTCCCGATCAAGTTCGTCGGCACCGGCGAGGCGCTCGACCGGCTCGAGGAGTTCCGGCCCGAGGGACTCGCCTCGCGCATCCTCGGCATGGGCGACATCGTCGGCCTGGTCAAGGACTTCGAGGAGGTCGTCGACGAGCGCGAGGCCGAGGCCGACGCGGCGCGCCTGCTGAAGGGCCAGTTCGGGCTCGACGACCTGCTGAAGCAGCTCAAGACGATCCAGAAGCTCGGGCCGCTGCGCGACGTCGTCGCGAAGCTGCCGATGTTCGGCGCGATCGCGGAGCAGGTCGAGGACGACCAGCTCGTGCGCGTCGAGTCGCTGATTCGCTCGATGACGCCGGCCGAGCGCAAGAGCCCGGAGCTGATCGACAAGAGCCGCGCGCGCCGCATCGCGCGCGGCAGCGGCCGGCGCAGCGCCGACGTCCGCGAGCTCGTCTCGCGCTTCGACCAGATGCGCGAGCTGATGGCGTCGCTCGGCTCGGGCGGCGGGCTGCTGTCGAAGGTCCCGGGCCTCGGCCGCCTCGCCGGCGCCGGCGGCGTCGACCCGTCGATGCTCCTCGGCGGCGGCGCGCCCGGACCGGGTCGCCGCGCGCTCGCCAAACGGCGCTCGCAGCAGCGCGGGAAGCGCAAACAGGCCCGCAAGTCGAGGAAGAAGAACCGGCGGCGCTGAACCCCGCGGGGCCGACCGCGCGGGCGGTGCGCACGGAGCGCCCGTCCGGAGCGAGTGCCGCATTCGAGCCGGGGCCGGCGAACAGGCCCACAGGTTCGGGGACGAGATTGCCGATCCAGATCACGCCCATGCTCCGCCGCACCGCCGCCGCCCTCGCGCTCCTGCTGCTCGGCCCGGGAGCCGCCGCCGAGGAACTGCCGACGCCGCCGAGCCTCGAGCCGGCCGTCGGGTTCTGGACGCGCGTCTACACCGAGGTCGACACGAACGCGGGCCTGATCCACGACACCGAGAACCTCTCGGTCGTCTACGAGACGCTGCGCTTCCCGTCGGGCCTGTCGCACCGCGCGCGCGAGCAGCGCGTCGAGGCCGCGAAGGACCGCATCCGCAAGGCGCTGCGCTCGCTCGCCACCGGCAAGCGCACCGGGCTCGACGCCGACGAGGCGCGCGTGCTCGCGCAGTGGCCGTCGGGCGTGCGCAACGCGACGCTGCGCGGCGCGGCCGACCGCGTGCGCTTCCAGCTCGGACAGTCGGACAAGTTCCGCGAGGGGCTGATCCGCTCGGGCGCGTGGCGCAGCTACGTGAAGGAGCGCCTCGCGAAGCGCGGGGTCCCGCTCGCGCTCGTCGCGCTGCCGCACGTCGAGTCGTCGTACAACACGAAGGCCTACTCGCGCGTCGGCGCCGCCGGCATGTGGCAGTTCACCCGCTCGACGGGCCGCCTCTACATGCGCGTCGACAGCGTCGTCGACGAACGCCTCGATCCCTTCCTCGCCACCGACGCGGCGGCGCGGCTGCTCGCGAAGAACTACGAGATCACCGGAACCTGGCCGCTCGCGATCACCTCGTACAACCACGGTGCCGGCGGCATGAAGCGCGCCGCGGCGACGCTCGGCACGACGGACATGGGCGAGATCGTGCGGCGCTACAAGAGCCGCACCTTCGGCTTCGCGTCGCGCAACTTCTACACCTCCTTCCTCGCCGCGTGGAAGATCGACCGCGACCCGGAGCGCTGGTTCGGCCGCCTGCCGTCGCACGAGCCGATCGACTACGAGAATTTCCAGCTGCCCTGGTTCGCGCCGGCCGACGCGGTCGCCGAGGTGCTCGGCGTCGACGTCGCGACGCTCGCAGAGCACAACCCCGGGCTGCGCCCGTCGGTGTGGAACGGCAGCAAGCACGTGCCGAGCGGCTACGCGCTGCGCCTGCCGAAGCGGGTGCTGAGCGCGCCGCCGAAGACGCTGCTCGCGCGCCTGCCCGATTCGGCGCGCCTCGCGTCGCAGCACCGCGACACCTATCACAAGGTGCGCCGCGGCGAGACGCTGTCGCGGATCGCGAGCCGCTACGGCGTGCGCGAGCGCGAGCTGATGGCGCTGAACAACCTGCGCAGCCCGCACCGCATCCGCGCCGGACAGGTGCTCGTGCTGCCCGATCGCGTCGGCGGCAGCGTGCAGGTGGCGCGCCAGCCGCTGCCCGACGACGGGATCTACCGCGTGCGCCCCGGCGACACGCTGTCGAAGATCGCCGCGCGCTTCGGCACCAGCGAGAGCGCGCTCGTCGCCGAGAACGGCATCCGCAACCGGCACCGTCTCGCGGTCGGCCAGCGACTGCGCGTGCCCGGCGCGCAGGCGACCGTCGTCGTCGCGAGCGCGGGCGGAGAGGTCCCGAAGCCGGCCGCAGCGCCGACGCCGGCGCCCGAGCCGGCCGCGCCGCCCGAGCCCGAGGAGCCCGCGGAGCCCGAGTCGGCCGACGAGGCCACCGAGGCCGACGTCGTCGTGCTCGCGCCCGACGCGGTCGAGCCCGAGCCGGTCGAGCCCGAGCTCGCCGAGATCGTCGCTCCGGTCGAGCCCGAAGCGGCGCCGCCCCCGCCCGACGCGGCGCCGGACGAGGCGCCGCCGGCTCCCGAGCCGCCGGCCGC
>CAZQYK010000264.1:0-2565 GCA_964597285.1 uncultured Spirochaetales bacterium | reverse complement strand
GCATCGCACCGTCGGGCGCGGTGAACGAGGGCGACGACACGGCCGCGAACCCGGAGCAGGCCGAGGCGGTCGACGTCGCGCCGACCGTCGCGTGGATGTTCGGCCTCGACCCGGCGCTCGCGATGCCTTCCGCGCAGGGCCGCGTCCTCGCCGAGGCCTTCGACGCGCGGCCGATCGACGCGGTCGAGCCGCACGCGAACCGCGCCGTCGTCGTGATCTTCGACGGCAACAACAGCGTGCGCATCCACGAGCTGATGGCCGACTGCGACGACGCGTCGTGCGCGAGCGCCGAGAACCGCCCGATCGCCGCGGTGCGCTCGCTGCTGCTGCGCGACACCGACGCGCGTGGCGACGTGCCGGTCGGGACGCTGGCGTCGTTCGGCAGCATCGCGTCGCACCCGACGGTGACCTTCCCGAACCACAACGTCGTCGGCTCGGGCGTCCACCCGGGCCACCACGGGATCGTCCAGAACCGCTACTACGAGCGCGACGCCGAGCTCGAGCGCGACCCGATCGACCCGCAGGACCCCCGCAACCCGCTCTTCTTCTTCAGCTCGGCGCTGCTGCGCAGCGACTTCGAGACGCTGCACGAGGCCGTGCACCGCGCGTTCGGCGACTGGCAGCCCGCGCCGGCCGACCCCGGCTGCGACCCGCAGCTCGGCCCCTGCGACGGGCCGAGCGGCGCGTTCACCGCGTCGGTGAACGAGCCGTCGGCGCGCGGCGCCGACTTCGCGTCGCTCGAGCTCGTCTCGAGCGAGGACCTGCCGGCGGTCTTCGCCGCGCTCAGCGCGAACGCGGTCGAGTTCCAGCAGGACACCGACCTCGAGTGCGCGCAGCAGAGCCCCGACGGCTACGGCCAGGAGGCCGTGCTCGACCACCTCGGCCAGGCCCAGGCGCGCGCGCTCTACGCCGACGCGAGCACGTCGAGCCTCGTGCGCCCGGCCGGCGTGAACCCGCTGCTCGTCGACGACTCGCTCGGCGCGACCCACCCCGACCCGAAGTACCTGATCGAGAACTTCACGCTCACCGACGGCGCCGGGCACGAGTTCGGGCCGCACGGGAGCTGCCTGCGCCGCGGCTACGGCGACACGTCGCGCCGGCTCGGTCGCGTGCTCGACGAGCTGCGCAACCACGGCCGCTTCGACACCGAGGGCGAGCCGGCGCGACTCGGCGAGACCTTCTTCGTGCTGACCGGAGACCACGGCATGGAGGAGCAGGACACACGGCCCGGCCGGCACGCCGGCTTCGACGACGGGCTCGTCGCGGCCGACGTCGAGTACGTGCGCCAGGAGACCTTCGTCTACCTGCTGACGCTCGACGTCGCGGTCGCCGGCGTGCCCGAGGGCGGGCTCGTCACCGGCCAGCCGGCGAGCCTCGTCTTCACCGTCACCGACGGCGACCGGCGCGGCGATGGCAGCGCGACGCCGGTCGCCGGCGCGAGCGTCGTCGCGACCTCCGACGCCGGCAGCGCGTCGGGCGTCACCGACGCGAACGGCCAGCTCGTGCTCGACTTCACGCCGGCCGGCGAATCGCTGCGCATCGTCGTCGACCGCGACGCCAACGGCGCCGCCGGCGGCCGCACGCTCGGCTCGACCTCGCCCGACCCGCTGACCCACGGCCAGGTGACGAAGCAGGACTTCAACGACCGCGTGATCGTGCTTCCCGAGCCCGGCGGCGCGGCCGCGCTCGCGCTCGCTGCGGCGTGCGTCACGGCGCTGCGTCGCCGCGCGCGCAGGTCGGCCGAAGGACGGATTCCGGAGTGAATCCACCGGCTTCGCGCCTCGCGGCCCGGAGCCGGCGCAGCGCTCCGCGGAAACTCCCACCTAGCGTCCGCCAACGGGTATATGATCGAAGACGCGCGACCTTGCGAAGGGTCGGGCTAGGCGTTTGTGCCTGGGCTCATCATAGGGCATACGACGGACCGCTCGGCGACGGTCTGGCTGCGCGGCGACTGGTGGCGGCGCTGCGCGGAGGTGTCGCTGCTCGACGCGGACGCGGACGTCGGCGTCGAGCGGTGCCGGGTGCGGCTGAAGCGTGCGGACGACTTCACTGCGGTCGCGCCTCTCGGCGCGCCGCTGCGCCCGGCGACGCGCTACCAGGTCGAGGTGCGCTTCGGGCCCACGCGGGGCCGCAGCGCCCGCGGCGAGCCGATCCGTGGGCACTTCAAGACCTTCCCGACGAAGGACGCAGACGTCGCGCCGTTCCGCTTCCTGCTCGGCAGCTGCAACCTCTCGACGGTGCGGCTGTCGGCGATCGGGGGCTTCCTGGCCGGAGCGATCGGAATGGCCGCGACCGACCGGGCGTGGGTCGGCGGGCCCCTCGCCGAGCGCCCGCAGGCGCCGCTCGCGCCGCTGAGGCGTCTGCGGCGAGGCGGCGGCGCCGCGGTCTCCTGGGTCCACGCGTGGCTGTTCTGGCTGACCTTCCGGGTCCCGCGCTTCGCGCTCGGCTCGGTGCTCGCGAGCCCAGTCGAGGCGCTCGGCGAGCGGGACCCCGCGTTCATGATCCACGCCGGAGACCAGATCTACTTCGACGTCGACTTCCCGCGGCGCGATCCGCACGTGAAGG
>CAZQYK010000263.1:0-6644 GCA_964597285.1 uncultured Spirochaetales bacterium | reverse complement strand
GAGATCCGCGCGCGCTGCGTCGTGCTCGGAGAGGGGCCTAGGGTCTCGTGCACCAAGCAGCTGCTCGCGACGTTCCCGTAGCTCCTCGGCCCGACTCCCCAGGTCTACGCCACCGGCATCAAGGAGATCTGGAGGGTCGAGCCGGAGAGCCACGTGCCGGGGCGCGTGATCCACACGCTCGGCGAGCCGGTCGCGCCGGAGGTGTTCGGCGGCGCGTGGCTCTACGACATGAAGGACCACCTGGTATCGATCGGTTTCGTGACCGGGCTCGACGCGGAGAGCCCCTACAACGACCCGCACGACAACATGCAGCGCTTCAAGCTGCACCCCTTCGTGCGCCGGATCCTGGAGGGGGGCGAGGTGGTGCGCTGCGGCGCCAAGACGATCCCGGAAGGAGGGCTCTTCAGCCAGCCGCGCCTGTACCACGAGGGGGCGCTGCTGGTCGGCGACTCGGCGAGCTTCTGCAACGGCGCGCGCCTGAAGGGCGTGCACATGGCGATCAAGAGCGGGATGATCGCCGCCGAAGCCCTGCTCGCCGGGCACGAGCAGGACGACTTCTCCGCCGCCACGTTGCGCGTCGCGCAGGAGATCTACGAGCGGAGCTGGGCGTACCGGGAGCACCGCGCCGATCGCAACTTCCACGCCGCCTGGAAGTGGGTGCACGCGATGCCCCGCTGGCTCGGCTGGGCGCGACAGCTTCCGTTCTTCCTGAACGTCGCCGTGATGATGGTGACCGGGGGGAGGGGGCTCGCGAGCATGATCCGCGCGAAGCCGGACCACCAGCACATCAAGAAGCTCTCCGCGCTCTCGCCCGCGCAGCGCGCGATGCGCGAGAAGGTCGACTACGACAACGAGTACACCTTCGACAAGGTGACCGCGGTTGCCTACTCGGGCGCGCGCCACGAGGTGGACCAGCCGCACCACCTCGTCGTCGCCGACACCGAGATCTGCCGCACGCGCTGCACGGAGGAGTACGGCAATCCCTGCGAGCACTTCTGCCCCGCGGCCGTGTACGAGATGATCCCCGACGACGACGGCTCGGGGAAGCACCTCGTGATCCACCACGAGAACTGTGTGCACTGCAAGACCTGCGACATCGCCGACCCCTACGCGATCATCACCTGGACGACGCCCGAGGGAGGCGACGGGCCGGACTACAAGCTGATGTAGTCACCCTCGGTGCAGGGGCGGTCGACAAGTCCCCGACGAGAAGTGGAAGAGCGTCGGGCTTGGCCCATGCGGGGCTCAAGAGACCCAGCCCGGTCGATGAACACGCCCTGCCGGCCCCGCCGCGGTGGTCTATTCCACGACAGATGCTTGATCTACCTCTTCACGAAGAGGCGCGCGTCGTCGCGGATGCGCTGCGGGCGAACGGCTTCGACGGCGAGCTCGACCGCGTCTTCTTGCGCGCGGCTTCGCCGATCTCGACCTACGCCAGCTCGCCGAGCAGGCGATCGGCGCGCACCAGGTCGGCCGTGTCGAGGCCCTCGTGGAAGCGCCCGCGCACCGGCTCGAGCAGGGCGCGCGCCTCGCCGCTGCGTCCGTGCCCGTGCCACACGCGCGCGAGGCTCGTCGCGCTTCGCAGCTCCCACGCGAGTGCCTCCTGCCGACGCGCCCGGTCGAGAGCGGCGAGCAGCAGCGGCTCCGCGTCGGCGCTCTCCCGGATCTCGAGCAGGCCGGCCTTCACGCGCAAGAGCTCCGGCGTGCACCAGTGCTCCTCGTGGCGCTCGGCGCGCTCGAGCGCCTCTTCCACGGTGGCGAAGCCCTCGTCCGCCTTGCCGGTCCGCCCGAGGGCGTCCGCCAGCGACGAGAGCAGCAGCAGGTCGGGGCGCTGGCCGTCCCGTGCCATCTCCGCGACCGCGGCGCGCAGCGCGTCCACGCCGACGGCGATGTCGCCGCGCGCGATGTGCAGCGCGCCCTCGAACGCGCGGCTCGTCGCGCCCCACGGGCCGAGCCCGCGTGCCGCGTGGTCGAGCATGGCGTCGAGCGAGCGTCCCGCGCTCTCGAGATCCCCGACGAGCAGCGCGATCGGGAACTCCGCCAGCGCCATCGCGCTGAACCACCAGATCGGATGTCCGGCCGCGTCGCCCTCCTCGAGCGCGCTCTGCGCGGCGCGCCGCGCCTGCTCGGACAGCCCGAGCAGCCACAGCACACGCCCGAGCGTCGCGCGCGCGACCACGCGCTGGTCGGTCTGGAAGCGGATCGTCGGCGCTCCGCCGCTGGGCGCGACGTAGCCGTCGAGCATGCGCTCGAGATGGCGTCGCGCCTTCGCCTGCTCGCCGAGATGGTGCAAGGAAATGCCGAGGAGCCTGTCGCCGATGAAGCGGTCGGCCGGCTCGGGCGAGGTCTCGGCAAAGTCCTGGAAGCGCTGGGCGAGCGCGAGCGCGTCGCGGTACTCCCCGCTCAGGTAGCGGCAGGTCCACAGGCCGTACAGCATCCCGAGGCGGTTCTCGACGTCGCCGAGCTCCTCGGCGAGCGCCAGCGCCTTCGCGAAGGCCTCCGTCGCGTCGCGTGTGAAGCCCGCCGCGAGCGCGCGGCCGAGTGCGCCGAGCAGCCCCACCGCCCGGCGCGCATGGGCCTCGCGGCTGGGTCCCGGCGCGACGCTCTCGAGCGCCTGCTGCACGCGGCCGAAGCACTCCTCGATCCGCGGCAGCTGGAACCAGAGCGGGATCGCCGCGAAGGTCAGGCTCACGCCGAGCTCGGCGTCGCCGGCCGGCGAGAAGGCCCAGTCGAGCGACGAGCGCAGGTCGTCGATGTGTTGCGCGTGCCGGGCCAGCCACCCGGCGTGCGGGCTCCCCTTCTCCCACTCGGCCGACGCGCGCTGCAGCACCTCGAGCATCCGCTCCGCATGGCGCCGTCTGACGCAGTCGCTCTCGCCGCTCTCGTCGAGCTTCGCGAGCGCGTACGCACGCGTCGTGTCGAGCAGGCGGTAGCTCCCGGTCGCCCCGCTCACATCGGCGGCGATCAGCGACCGCGACACGAGGTTCGCGATCCCGTCCACGACGTCGGGGCCCACGCCGCCTTCGTCCGCGGCCAGCGCGCTCGCCATCTCGAGGGTGAAGCCTCCCGCGAAGACCGCGAGGCGCCGCAGCAGCGTCTGCTCGGCCTCGGGCAGGAACTCGTAGCTCCAGTCCAGCGCCGCGCGTAGCGTCTGATGGCGCGGAAGCGCGGTGCGGCGACCCCGCGTCAGCAGGCGGAAGCGGTCGTCGAGCTGCTCGGCCACTCCCCGCACGCCGAACGCATCGACGCGCCGAGCCGCGATCTCGATCGCGAGCGGGATCCCGTCCAGGCGCCGGCAGATCTCCGCCGCGGCCGCGGCGTCGTCGTCGGAGAGCTCGAAGCCGTCGATGCACGCGCCGACGCGCTCGGCGAAGAGCTGCACCGCCGGGAAGCTCAGTGCGTCGGCCGCGCTCAGGCCCGACGACACCGACGGCGCGTCGAGTGGCGGCAAGCGCAGCAGGCCCTCGCCCTCGGCGCGCAGCGGCTCGCGGCTGGTGGCGAGCACGTGCGCGCCTGGGACGCCCTGGAGCACACGCTCGGCCAGCAGCGCCGCCGCCTCGACGACGTGCTCGCAGGTGTCGAGCACGATCAGCGCCTGCCGCTCGCGCAGGAACGCGATCACATCGGGCGTTGGGTCCTGCGAGGCGGCCGAGAGCCCGAGCGCGGACGCGAGTGCGCCCGGCGCGTACCGCGCATCGGCGACCGGCGCGAGATCCACGAAGTGCACACCGTCGGCGTAGTCGGGGGACGTGGCGTCGGTCACCGCGAGTGCCAGCGTCGTCTTCCCGATCCCGCCGGGTCCGACGATCGTCACGAAGCGACGCCGCTGCAGCCGACTGCGCAGCGCGGCGACCGCGTCGTCGCGCCCGATCATCGTCGTCAGGCGGACCGGTCGCTCGCCCCCGCGCGACACGGCGGCGGCGCGCGGTTCCGCGCCGGACACGCGGGAGACCGGCGCGACGAAGCGGTAGCCGCGCCCCGGAACCGTCGCGACGAAACGCGTGCCCGCCTCACCGTCGCGCAGCGCCTTGCGCAGCGCGGACACCTGCGCCCTCAGGTTCGACTCTTCGACGGCGAGTCCCGGCCAGACGCTCGCGAAGAGCTCCTCCTTCGTGACCAGCTCCCCGGCGCGGGCGAGCAACAGGGTCAGGATGTCGAGCGCGCGGCTCCCGAGAGCGACGGCCCGGTCGCCGTCGAGCAGCTGCTGCTGGGACGGCCGCAGCCGGAACCCGCCGAACGCGATCTCGCGATCGTCCGCCTCGCTCGGGGATCGGGGGGGCTGCGCCATCCAGGGGTCTTCCCGGTCCCTATCGTATAGGGCACGTGGCTTCCCGGGACGAGCGACGGGGATCGGGCCTCCCCTCGCGCGGAAGCGGGCCGGCTCCTTCGGCGCCGGGCGCATCAGCGCGCGACGGGAACCGTCAGCAACGGGACTCCGTAGGCCGAAGGCGCCTCGTCCAGGCGCATTCCGATCAGCGTCCGGAGGATCATGAAGGTCTGCTTGCTGCGCGCGTCGCGCCCGTCGACGTAGAAGCACCAGCCGTCGCGCCTCACCACCACGGAGGCGCGGCGCGGGCAGACCCGTGCCGATTCGACGCGGAGTGGCTCGTAGCGCCGCGTGGCTTCGACGCGCCTCGCCAGCCCCTTCGAGAGGTGCGTATCCGGAACGCGCACGCCGGCGGCCAGTGCCTGGACGACCTCGAGCGCGGACGGAGTCTCGAGGTCGAGAGCGTCCGGCCGACGGGCGCCGACCCCGAAGCGCAGTGGCAGCGCGATCGGGTCGCCGCGCGCGTCGACGCCGTGGATGCCGAGCGTTCGCAGTAGCTCGCCGACCTCGCGCGACGCGTCTTCCGCGTAGTCGTGCAGCAGCAGCTCGAAGCCGGCGTCGCGCTCGTCGACGGAGCCGACGACGTCGAGCCGACCCCTCTCGCGAAGCCCGACGTAGAGGTCGACGAAGCGATCGAATCCCTCCGACGCAGTCGTCTGTCGGCCGTAGAGGGGATTGATCAGTCCGTTGGCTCGACGCACGAGGAGGCGCAGCACCTCCACCTCTGGAGTGCTCATCCGGCTCAACAGCAGCACCTGGCCGGCGCTGAGCGGCGCCAGCATCCGAGCGACGAACTGCTCCCCGCGCATCGGCACGTACGAGATCGTCGGGTTCTCCTCGTAGGTCGCCCCGGCGCTGAACGGGACCAGGTTTCCCGCATAGCCGCTGCTCGGCCCGACGCCCGCCTGCGCGCCGGCGCTGGCGCCGACGCGCAGGCTCGCCGTCACGCTCGCCACCGCGAGCATCCCGAAGGTCTCGTCGTAGCGCCGGCGCACGATCATCGACAGGATCTGCTCGTCCTCGGTCGTGTTGATCACCGCGTTGTACGCGGAGCGTCCGCTGGCGAGCGACGCCGACCCGGCGAGGGAGCAGCCCTGCAGGAGGATCGCGAGGACGGCGAGCGTCTCCCTCACGCCCCCCTCCTACCGGGCGGGCTGCTTCGCGACGTCCTGGGCCTTGCGGTAGCTCTCCGCGACCGCGCGGTAGTGCGGCACGAGCTCGGCGTAGAGCGCGCCCCACTTCGCGGCGTCCGGGCGGTTCCAGGTCCGGTGGGACTCGCTCAGGAACGTGTTCGTCGTCACCGGGACGATCCCGGCCTGCGTCATCCGGGCCAGGGCGACCTCGTACGCCATCGGGCTCACGTCGCCGGAGGCGTCCATCACCGCGAACACCTCGTAGCCGTCGGCTTTCGCCTGGAGCGCGGGGAACGCGACGCAGACGCTCGTCCAGACCCCGGCCATGACGAGCGTCTTGCGGCCGGTCGCCTCGACGGCCGCGACGAAGTCGGCGTTGTCCCAGGAGCTCACCTCCCCCTTGCGGCCCACGTACTTCGCGCTCGGCGCGGCGGCGAGGAGCTCCTCCATGATCGGCCCGTTCGGACCTCCGGGCTCCGACGCCGTGTAGACGATCGGCATCCCGGCCAGCTCGGCGATCTTCGCGAGCGCGACGGTGTTCGCGCGCAGGTCACGGAGAGGCACGTCCTTGATGGTCTGGAACAGGCCCGTCTGGTGATCGAGCAGCAGGAGGACGGCGTCGTTCGGATCCATCAGGGCCGCGCGTGCCGCCGCGCTGGGCTGGCGCGAGAGTCCGGGGATGGCTGCGGCCTTCGCGTCCTGGGCCTCCGCGCGCGAGGACGGGTTCGAGGTCTGGACGACGAAGACGGCGACGGTCGCCATCGCCAGGAAACCCCCTGCCGCGAATCTCTTCGCCCTCTGTGACTTCATGACGATCTCCTTCCTCGGGTGGATGCGGAGGAGCATCCCTCAGGCGACCGGCCTGGCGCAGTGAATCCTCGTGAGATCTCGTGAAGCGCCGCCTAAGGGGACAGCGAGGCGAGGTCGGCGAGCAGCGCCTGGAACCCCGGCGAAGCGGCGAGGATCGCCTCGGCCGCCGCGACGGTCCGCCGGACCTCCTCCTCCGTCAGCCGCAGGCTGGTCGGCAGCGTGCTCAGGTAGTCGCGCTCGGCGGGGTCGGGATGCTGCGCGAAGGAGATCTCGATCAGATGGGCCGCGATGTCGCCGCAGCGCGCGGTGGCCTCCGGCGCGCGGCAGCGCGCCTCGCGCAGCTCCGCGACGCGCCGCTCGAGGCCCTGGCGGAA
>CAZQYK010000262.1:0-3063 GCA_964597285.1 uncultured Spirochaetales bacterium | reverse complement strand
ACGATGATCGAGGTCAGCAGGATGAACCTCGACATGTTCTCGAAGTGGTAGTCGGTGATGTACTCCTCGAGGCCGAAGATCCGGCGCACCGGGATCATCATCGTCAGCACCATCGCGAAGCCCGAGAAGATCGCGCCGGCGACGAAGTAGGGCGCGAAGATCGTCGCGTGCCAGCCGGGCACGATCGACATCGCGAAGTCCCAGGACACGACGCTGTGCACCGAGAGCACCAGCGGCGTCGCGAGGCCCGACAGGTGCAGCACCGAGCGGTTGTGCGACTTCCACTGCTTCGACGTGCCCTGCCAGCCGAGCGACAGGATCGAGTAGAGCACCCTGCGCCAGCCGGTCGAGCGGTCGCGCGCGATCGCGAGGTCCGGGATCAGGCCGACGTAGAGGAACAGGATCGAGATCGTCGCGTAGGTGGAGATCGCGAAGGTGTCCCAGAGCAGCGGGCTCTTGAAGTTCACCCACAGCCCGCGCTGGTTCGGGTACGGCAGGATGAAGTAGGACTTCCAGATCCGCCCGACGTGGATCCCGAGGAACTGCGCCGCGGTGAGCACCGCGAACACCGTCATCGCCTCGGCGCTGCGGTTGATCGCGTTGCGCCACTTGGCGCGGAACAGGTAGAGGATCGCCGAGATCAGCGTGCCGGCGTGAGCGATACCCACCCAGAAGACGAAGGTGACGATGTAGGCGCCCCAGAAGACCGGGTGCGCGTAGCCGGCGATGCCGAGGCCCTTGTAGACCTGGTAGATCCAGACGCCGCCGGCCGCGAGCATGAAGAACACCGCCAGGTGCAGCAGCGCCCAGTAGCCGATCGAGGCGCCCTCCATCACCCGCAGCAGGTCGCGGTTGACCTTCGAGTCGCGGACGAGCGGCGCGGGCCGGATCATCGCGGCGACGGATTCGGCGGGCGGCGGCGGAGGCGTCATCCCTCGTGTCCTTCCCCGGTGCGGTCGACCTTCGCGAGGTAGGTGATCGCGGGCCTCGTGTTCAGCACGTGCAGAGCGTGGTAGCGGCGCGCGGGGTTCGCGTCGGCGACCTCGCTCGCGCGGTTGCCGGCGAGCTTCAGGTTGTCGAAGGTGATCGCGTCGCTCGGGCAGGTCTGCTGGCAGGCGGTCTGCACCGCGCCGGGCCCGAGCACCTTCGCCTGCGTCGACAGGCGCTCGCCCTGGATGCGCTGGATGCAGAAGGTGCACTTCTCCATCACGCCCTGGCCGCGCACCGTGACGTCGGGGTTCAGGCCGAGCGACATCGGCTCGGGCCAGCCCTCGATCTGGTAGTCGAACCAGTTGAAGCGCCGCACCTTGTACGGGCAGTTGTTCGAGCAGTAGCGCGTGCCGATGCAGCGGTTGTAGATCATGCCGTTCAGGCCCGACGGCGTGTGATAGGTCGCGAACACCGGGCACACCGGCTCGCAGGGCGCCGCGCCGCACTGCTGGCACAGCATCGGCGAGTTGCGCACGTCGACGCTGCCGAGCTGCTCGCGGTTCTGCACGCCCGGGCGGCCGGCCTGAAGCGTCGGCTCGCCGTCTCCGACGTAGCGCTCGATGCGGATCCAGCTCATCTGGCGGCTGCGCAGCACGCCCTCCTCGCCGACCGTCGGGACGTTGTTCTCGACGGCGCAGGCGACGACGCAGGCGCTGCAGCCGGTGCACTTGTCGACGTCGATCGTCATGCCCCAGCGGTAGGGATCGTCGGCCTCGGAGTCGGCGACGGGGTCGTACGCGCGGCGCATCTCGTGCGGCCCCTCGTGGTGCGCGGCCGCATCGGCGTGCTCGGCTTCGGCGCCGTGCTCCTCGGCGCCGCCGTGGCCGCCGGCGTGCAGCTCGCCGCGCACCTCGTTCGCCGCCCACGGGCTCTCGCCGGCCGCGAGCGCCGCGAGCGAGATGCGCTCGCCGAGCAGCCGGCCGCGCTTGTTGTCGGTGCCCTGCGTGAAGGGCAGGCGCTGGTAGCCGCCGGTCGCGTTCACCTTCGCCTTCACCGCGAGCCAGGCGCGGCCGCCGGTCTCGTCGGTGAGCGCCGGCAGCACGTCGTTGACGTTGACACCGCGCGCCGGACCCTCGATCTCGCCCTGCTTCGCGAGCGACGCGTAGCGGCCGACGGTGCGACCCTGACCGATCGCGACCGCGACCACGTCGTCGCGGATGCCGCCGCGCGGCCAGGCCGGCACCTCGATCGTGCCGTAGGTGGTCTCGATCGCGAGCAGGTCGCCCGGCTTCACCTTCAGCGTCTTCGCCGTCTCGTGGCTGATCTCGGCCCACGACTGCCACGCGACCTTCGTGATCGGGTCCGGCGTCTCCTGGAGCAGCGCCAGGTTCGCGCCGCGGCCGTCGCCGAGCAGCGGCGACGGCACCGCGAGCAGCACGAAGCCGCCCTCGCCCTCGAGCTGCGGCTCCTTGAACTCGAGCCGCGCGACGCCCTCGCCCGGCGCCGCCGGCGTCGACTCGCCGCGGCCGTAGACGCCGCCGCGGCGCAGCGCGGCGCGCCAGTTCGTGTCGGACCACGCGGCCTCGACGACGCCGCGGAAGCTGCCGCCGGGCAGCTGCGACGCGACCCCCTCGCCGATCGCGCGCGCGGTGTCGAGCAGCGTGTCGCCGAACGCGCGCGTGTCGAAGATCGGCCGCAGCGTCGGCTGCACGAGACCGCGCACGCCCGAGCGCGGCGCCGCGTCGCCCCAGCTCTCGAAGGGCGTGTGGTCGGGCAGGATCAGGTGCGCGCGCGCGGCGGTCTGGTCGGGCATCGGGGCCGTCGAAACGACGAGCTTCACGCGCTCGAGCGCCTCGGCGAAGCCGGCGTCGCGCGGCAGCGAGTGCAGCGGGTCGACGCCGTGCACGATCAGCACATCGACGTCGCCCGAGCGCATCGCGTCGATCAGGCGGATCGCGTCGCGGAAGCTCGGCGCCGGCCCCGACGCCGGCGGGATGCGCACCGCACGGCCGACGGCGCCGATCGCGCTGTTGAGCAGCAGCACCGCGGCGTTCGTCGCGGTGGCGCGGCGGCTCGTCAACGCGACGCCGGGCGGCAGCGCGACGGGGCGCCGCGCCGCGGCGAGCGCGGCGC
>CAZQYK010000261.1:0-6508 GCA_964597285.1 uncultured Spirochaetales bacterium | reverse complement strand
CGGCCAGGCCGGGCTCGCGGGCCGACAGAACCCGGATCTGAACCCGGGCTTCGGCGGACCGCCGCCGCCTCGCTTCGTCGGCGACTTCGACGACGCGCACGACGACTACGAGGACTTCCCCCAGTACACGCTCGGCGCGCGCTTCAGCATTCCCTTTCCGAACCGCACCGCGCGGGCCGGCGCGTCGCAGGGCCAGATCGAGCTCGCTCGCGCGCGCACGCAGCTGCGCCGCCTCGAGCAGCAGATCATCCTCGAGGTGCGCCAGGCCGCGCGCAACCTGAAGGCGTCGCAGGAGGGCATCACCGCGGCCCGGAACGCGCGGATCGCGGCCGCCGAGCAGCTGCGCGCCGAGGAGATCCGGCTCCAGTACGGCGAGTCGACGCCCTTCGAGGTGCTCCAGCGCGAGGAGGCGCTCGTCGAGAGCGAGCGCGAGGAGATCGACGCCTTCCAGACCTACCGTACGTCGGTCACCGCGCTCGACCGCGCGCAGGGTACGATCCTTCGCAATCGGAACATCAAGATCGCTGAGGTAGCGCCCCTGCGGTAAGCTGGCGCGCCTCGAAACCCGACCGCCGGAGGCCCCCATGAGTCTATTCGGACGCAAGGACGAGAGAGACGAGCGGGCCGGCGACGAGGCGAGCGATCGGGTCCCGCAGGGCGAACGCGGGGGAGCTCCGAGCGCTCCCGGCGCCCCGGACGCGTCGGCGCACGGGCGCGCCGAGCGGGCGTCCACCCCGGCCCGGGCGGGCCGGACCAACCACGCAGGGGGGGACATGGCGAACATCGGCAAGTCGATCACGATCAACGGCGACCTGACTGGCGAAGAGGACCTCGTGATCGAGGGCAAGGTCGAGGGCAAGGTGACGTTGCCCAACAGCGTGCTGACGGTCGGCGCGAACGGCTCGATCAAGGCGGAGGTGCAGGCCAAGTCGGTGGTCGTGATCGGCCGCGTCGCCGGCAACGTGCGCGGCACCGAGCGCGTCGAGATCCAGGCCAGCGGCGTCGTCGAGGGCGACGTCTACGCGCCGAAGCTCGTCGTCGCCGAGGGCGCGGTGCTGAACGGCTCGATCCAGATGGGCGCGAAGAGCGGCGCCTCCGCCTCGGCCGGCACCCCGCCGCGGCCGCCGTCGCCCGCCGACGAGGTGCGCAAGGCGGGCTGACGCCCCCTACTTCGCCTCGCCGAACCTCCGCTCGAGCCAGAGCAGGACCGGCGAGGCGATGAACACCGACGAGTACGTGCCGACGACGATCCCGATCGCCATCGCGAGCGCGAAGGGTCGGATCACCTCGCCGCCGACGAAGAGCAGGCACAGCACGGCGGTGAGGGTCGTCATCGACGTCAGCAGGCTGCGCGACAGCGTCTGATTGACGCTGCGGTTCAGCACGTCGACGAGATCGTGCTTCGTGCGCAGCTCCATGTTCTCGCGGATGCGGTCGTAGACGATGATCGTGTCGTTGAGGCTGTAGCCGAGGATCGCGAGCAGCGCGGCCAGCACCTGCAGGTCGAACTGCAGCCCGAACATCGCGAAGATCCCGGCGGTGATCGCGACGTCGTGGATCAGCGCGACGACCGCGCCCGGCGCGAAGCGCGAGCTGAAGCGGAACGCGATGTAGGCGAGGATCAGCACGAGCGCGATCGAGAGCGCCCTGATCGCGTCGCGCCGCAGCTCGCTGCCGACGCGCGGGCCGACGAACTCGACGCGCATCACCTCGTGCGGGCCGATCGCGTCGCCGACCGCGAGGGTCAGCCGGTCGACGAGCAGCGCGCCGGGCGCCTTCCCCTCGGCGCCGGTCGCCGCGTCCACCGCCTCGAGCTGCTCGCGGCTGCGCTCCGACAGCGGGCAGGCCGCGCCCGGCCCCGCGTCGCCGGTCTCGACCGGCCGGAAGCGGATCAGGAACTCCGGCAGGTCGCTCTCGCCGTAGCGGACGACGGTCGGATCCGGGACGCCGCACGCGCCGGCGAGGCCGCGCAGCGCCGCCTCGTCGACCTCGGTGCCCGGCTCGAAGCGCAGCGCCACCTCGGTGCCGCCGACGAAGTCGATGCCGAAGCGCACGCCCCGCACCGTGACCGCGACCAGCGACGCCGCGAGCACCGCGAGCGAGACCGCGATCGCGACGCGGCGGCGCCCGATGAAGTCGATGTGGGTCCCGGCCGGAACGATCTCGATCACCGCGATCCCCCGACCTAGATCGACAGGCGTTCGACACTGCGAACGCCGGGGTACAGGTGGAACATCAGCCGCGTCAGCACCAGCGCCGAGAACACGCTGGTGAGCACGCCGAGCGAGAGCGTCACCGCGAAGCCCTTGATCGGGCCGGTGCCGTAGTTGAAGAGCACGAGCGCGGTGAGCAGCGTCGTGATGTTCGCGTCGAGGATCGTCCACAGCGCCTTGTTGAAGCCGGTGGCGATCGCCGCGCGCGGCGTCTTGCCCTCGCGCAGCTCCTCGCGGATGCGCTCGAAGATGATCACGTTCGCGTCGACGGCCATGCCGACCGTCAGCACGATCCCGGCGATGCCGGGCAGCGTCAGCGTCGCCTCCGAGAGCGACATCAGCCCGGTCAGCAGCACGAGGTTCGCGAGCAGCGCGAGGCTGGCGTAGCCGCCCGAGAGCCGGTAGTAGCCCACGACGAACGCGATGATCACGACGAGGCCGAGCAGCGACGCGCGCAGGCCGCGCGAGATCGAGTCGGCGCCGAGCGCGGGCCCGACGGTGCGCTCCTCCTCGATCACGACCGGGATCGGCAGCGAGCCCGAGCGCAGCACGACCGCGAGGTCGGCCGCTTCCTGCGGCGAGAAACGGCCCTCGATCTGGCCGCGCGAGCCGATGCGCGAGCGGATCGCCGGCGCGCTGTAGACGCGGTCGTCGAGCACGATCGCGAGCAGCTCGCCGATGTTCTCGGCGGTCAGCTCGCCGAAGATGCGGCCGCCCTCGCTGTTGAAGCTGAACTCGACGATCGGGCGCTGCTGGAGGTCGAAGGCGACGCGCGCGTCCTTCAGGTAGTCGCCGGTGATGTCCGCGTGCTCCGGGAGCAGGAAGGCGGTGAGGACGCGGTCGGTCTCCTTGTCGCGCTCGGTCGCGATCACGCTGCCGGCGGGGAGCCCGCCCGGATGGTTCGCCTCGAGCAACTCGACGCTCGCGGCCTGGTCCTGGACGATCTTGAACTCGAGGTGGCCGGTGACCTCGAGCAGCTGGCGCGCGCGCTGGCGGTCGATCTGGCCGCCGGGGATCTGCACCAGCACGCGGTCGTCGCCCTGGCGCGTGACGACCGAGTCCGGGATGCCGCGGATCGGGTCGGCGATGCGCAGCCGCAGCACCTCGAGCACCTGGCTCATGCCGCGCTGGCGGACGCCCTCGCGCGCGTCGTCCGAGAGCCGGTACGCGAGCGCGCCGTCGTCGGCGCGCACCTCGTCCAGCGAGCCGGTGTCCTCCGCCCACTTGCTCACCGCCGCGCTCGCGCCGGGTGCGGCCGAGATGCGCAGCTCACCCTGCTGGACGACGACCTCGTCGACGGCGATCTCCGGGTCGTCCTCGGCGAGGTCGACGAGATGGTCGCGCAGGAAGTGGAGCTCCTGCGTCTCGGCCTCCTCGAGCTGGACGCCGAGCACCCAGTGGATGCCGCCGCGCAGGTCGAGGCCGAGCCGCAGGCCGGTGTCGGGAAGCAGCGGGCTCTCCTGCCGCGTCTCCGGGGCGACGAAGTTCGCCGCGGCGAGGAAGCCGAACCAGCCGAGGGCGACCGCGGCGAGGATCACGCGCCAGCGCAGGCTCACGACTCGCCTTCCTTGCCGGCCTTCGAGACGCTGTCGATCTTCGCGCGCGCGACCTTGACGCGCACGCGCTCGCCCTTGAGCGCGGCGATCTCGAGCGTCAGCACGTCGTCGGTGAGCCCGACGACCTTGCCGTGCAGCCCGCCGACCGTCACGACGTCGTCGCCCTTCTCGATCGCCTTGAGCCGCGCCTCGTGCTCCTGCTGGCGCTTCTGCTGCGGGCGGATCGTCAGGAAGTAGAAGATCAGCAGCACGAGGCCCATCGGGATCAGCAGGCTGCCGAAGGGCGACGCCTCGGGAGCCGCCTGGAGCGGCACGAAGCCGGCGCCGAAGAGCGGCGTCATCGCGCGCCCCTCCGCGCGGCGGCACCGCCGACGCGCTGGAGCGTCGCGCCGGGATAGAACGCGGCGAGGATCTCCCGGTAGCTCGCGCCGCGCTCGGCCATCGCCTGGGCTCCCCACTGGCTCATTCCAACCCCGTGACCGTGGCCCGAGCCGACGAACACGAAGTCGTCGCCGGCCCGGCGGATCTCGAACAGCGTGCTGCGGATCACCGACGGCCCGAGCGCGTCGCGCAGCTCGCGGCCGGTGACCCCGCGCGGCGCCCCGTCGGATCCGACGAGCTCGACCCGCGCGACACGGCCGCTGGCGCTTCGCTGGGCCACGTGGGCCCGGCGCACCGCCCCCAGCCGCAGGCCCAGCGAGTCGAGCGCGCGGCGGAGTGTGGGGGCCGCGATCCGCACGCGCCAGTAGGTGTCGGGGGAATCCTCCTCGCCGTCGACCGGGCGGCTGCGCAGGTACGCGAGCGGCTCGCCCCAGACCTCCTCGGCGCTCGCGGTGCGGCCGCCCGACGCCGAGTGGAAGGCCGCGAGGATCGGCGCGCCGCCCCAGGTCAGCACCTCGTCGCGCGTGTCGGCGACGGCCCGCAGCACCGCCGGCGTCTCGGCCGCGACGCCGCCGTAGACCTGGTGCGAGGTGTCGGCCGCGAGGTCCCACGGCTCGCCGCGGCGCCGCGAGCGCTGGTAGAGCGCGTAGGTGCGGGTCACGACGGCCTGGGCGCGCAGCGTCTCGCGCTCCCAGTCGGGGTAGATCTCGCGCCCGAGCGTGCCGGCGACGTAGGCCTCGAGCGGCACGCGGTTGATCACGCGCACGCCGCCCGGGCTTCGCTCGACGGTCAGCGCGCCGCGCACCCGGTGGTCGCCGGCACGGTGCGGCCCCGGACCCGGCGCCTCCCAGCGCGTGCCGGCGGCGCGTCCGCCGACGCGCAGGCCCGCGCCGGCCGGCGCGACGTCGACGCCGGCGACCGACAGCGGCGCGCCGCTCTCGACCAGCAGCACGCGCAGCTCGTCGCCGCGTGCGGCCCCGACGGCGCCGACCGCGAGCGCGAGCGCCGCGGCGCCGAGCGGCCGCGCGCGCCGGAACGCCATCCCCGCTCGAGGTCCCGGCACGTCCGGCCGCGCGCTCCTACCGGCCCGCTGCGCGGCGCAGCGCGTCGGCGCGCGACGTCTCCTCCCACGGGAAGCCCTGGTCCTCGCGACCGAAGTGCCCGTGGTACGACGTCGCGCGGTAGATCGGACGCCGCAGTTCGAGCGCCAGGTCGATGCCGCGCGGCGTCAGGTCGAAGGTCTCGCGGACGAGGCGCTCGAGCTGCGAGAAGTCGAGTGACGACGTGCCGAAGGTCTCGACGCGGATCGAGACGGGCTCGGCGACGCCGATCGCGTACGCGATCTGCACCTCGGCGCGCGTCGCAACGCCGGCCGCGACGAGGTTCTTCGCGACCCAGCGCGCCGCGTAGGCGGCGCTGCGGTCGACCTTCGACGGGTCCTTGCCCGAGAACGCGCCGCCGCCGTGGCGACCCATGCCGCCGTAGGTGTCGACGATGATCTTGCGCCCGGTGAGGCCGGCGTCGCCCATCGGACCGCCGACGACGAAGCGGCCGGTCGGATTGACGTGGAAGATCGTGCGGTCGTCGATCCACTCCGCCGGCAGCGTCGGGCGGATCACCTGGTCGATCAGGTCGGCGCGCAGCTTGTCGTAGCCGACGTCGGGCGCGTGCTGGGTCGACAGCACGACCGCAGAAACGCGAACCGGCGCGTCGCCGTCGTACTCGACCGTCACCTGCGACTTCGCGTCGGGGCGCAGATACGGCAGCGCGTTGCTCTCGAAGAGCTCGCGGTGGCGCTCGATCAGCCGGTGCGCGAGGCGGATCGGAGCCGGCATCAGCTCGGGGGTCTCGGTGCACGCGTAGCCGAACATCATCCCCTGGTCGCCGGCGCCCTGCTCCTTGTGCAGGCCCTCGCCCTCGGTGACGCCCTGCGAGATGTCCGGCGACTGGCGGCCGAGCGCCACCTGCACGGCGCAGGTGTCGGCGTCGAAGCCCATCTCGGAGCTCGTGTAACCGATGTAGCGCACGACGTCGCGCACGAGCGCCGGGAAGTCGACCTCGGCCTGGGTCGTGACCTCGCCGGCGAGCAGCACGAGGCCGGTCGTCGTCAGCGTCTCGCACGCGACGCGCGACGCCGGGTCCTGCTCGAGCATCGCGTCGAGCACCGCATCGGAGACCTGGTCGCACATCTTGTCCGGATGGCCCATCGAGACCGACTCGGACGTGAAGAGCTGGCGCGGCATGGCGGTTCCTCGGCCGGTCGGGGGGGGGGAAGGGCCGCGGGAGGAGGCGGCAGCCGTCCGGCGCGACGCACTCTAGGCGAGCGACGGGGCGGTTTCAAACCGCCGGAGCGCTCCA
>CAZQYK010000260.1:0-4383 GCA_964597285.1 uncultured Spirochaetales bacterium | reverse complement strand
GACCGCACCGACGCCGACGTGGCTGCGCCCGGTTGCTCGTTCCGCAATCAGGCGCGGGACGATGCGGCTCGACCCTGCGCCGCGGCAGCGCCCGAGCGTGTGCGGACGGCGAACCACGCCCAGAGCGCGAGCGCCGCGACGCTCGGCACCGGAAGCAGCGCCCAGGCCGGCCACGCACGGTCCCACGGGATCGCGAGGTAGCCGAGCGCCGCGACCGCGAGAGCCGACAGCTGCCCCGCCCTGCCGAGCGAGCCCCACTCGCGACCGATCGCGACGACGAGCGCGGCGACCGCGAGCTGGTCGTAGTAGAAGAGGCTCGGGTGGACCCACAACGCGGCGGCGAGCGAGCACGCCATCAGGCGGCGGAAGGACGCGGTGCCCGGGCGCCAGCAGCCGCGCGTCGCGACCCAGGTCGCGAGCCCGAGCGCCAGTGCGCTCGCGACGCCGAGCGCGTCGGCCGCGCGCCCCGGGCCGAGCCACTTCACGAACACGCTCGATCCGCCGACGGAGATCCGCAGGTCGTAGCCCGGGAGCTCGGCGATGCGCGCGAGCTCGGGCAGCAACGCGAGATAGCCGGCGAAGGGCGCGGGGCCGAGCGCTGCGAGGGTCGCGCCGACCACGGCGAGCGCGCTCGCCGCGATTCCCGCGACGACGCGCCAACGGCCGTGCACGAGCGGCACCCAGCCGAGTGCGACGAGCCAGGTGGGCTTGAGCACCAGCAGCCCGAGCGTGAGCCCCGCCGCGAAGTCGCGCCCGCGCGCGCACAGCCCCCATGCGAGCAGCACGGCGGCGAGCGTCGCGGGCGCGTTCTGCCCGATCGCGAACGACGCGAAGAACGCCGGGTGCAGCAGAACCGCGAGCGCCGCGGCCGGCAGCGCGATCGGCGGCTCCAGCCACCGCGCCAGCAGCCAGGCCAGCACGACCGCCAGCGCGAGGTTCGCCACGGCCATCACGACGGCGGCGCGTCCGAGCGGCAGGCGCCCGAGCGGCGCGTAGGCCAGCGCCGTCGGCGGCGGATAGAAGAATGCGCCGACGGTCGCGTTGCGGGGCACCCACGCCACGCCGCGCTCCTCCCCTGGATCGACCGCGCGGTAGACGCGCTCCTGGGTCGCCGGGTCGTAGAGCGCGTCTGCGTGCCCGCTGGCGACGACCCGGCCGCCGAGCCAGAGATGCGCGAAGTCGACGTCGTGGTTGGACGGCACGGCCACTCGCGGCACGAGGATGCAGAAGCGCGCGAGCAGGACGAAGGTCGCCGCCCAGAGCAGCGCCATCGGCAGCCTGCGACGGGCGAGGAGTCGCTCCACCACGTGCGACACGGCGCTGAGGTAGCAGATGCGAGCGCGACCGCCCCATCGGCGTCTTCGCCCGACCACCCCCGCTTCGCGCTAGTAGGCCCTCGTTGCGCGCGTAGAGATCGACCGTCTCGAGCTCGTCGATCGCGAGCCTTGCGCGCACGACCTCGGTCTCGATCGGGCCGACCGGCAACCAGCGCGAGCGCGGCGCGCATCCCGTGAGTCTCGAGGTCGATCGGCCCACCAGCAGCGCCGACCGCGCGTTGCGGAACGTTCTGGGGTAGGGTCATCGGTGGGTTCGGACGGCTTCGGGTCGCGCGATGGGTCGAGCCTTCGTGATCGTGATCGTCCTCGGGGCGATCGCCCTCGCCGTGCTGCACTTCCGGGGCCGCGGCCGCGAGGAGGAGAGTCCCGTCCCGATGGATCCCGGCTCCGAGGCGGCGCCGGAGCCCTCGCTCTCCGAGAAGCCCGCCCTGCCGCCTGCGCCGCGCGCGCCCAGTCGGCCCGAGCCGGCCGAGCCCGAGGCGGCGCTGCCCGACCTCGACGCGAGCGACGCGACCGTGACGCGGATGCTCGTCGATCGGATCGGCCAGCGGGCGTTCGAGCGCTTCGTCGTCGGCGACGACATGGTGCGCAAGGCCGTCGCCACGACGGACAACCTGACGCGGGGCGCGCTGCCGATGCGCGTCCGGGTCGTGCGGCCGCTCGGGGGGCGCTTCGAGACCACGGTCGACGGGGACGAGATCCACCTGAGCCCGAAGAACTACGTCCGTTACGAAGACTTCGTCCGCAGCGTCCAGAGCCTCGACGCAGCGGCCGTCGCGGAGACCTACGCCCGCCTCTACCCGCTCCTGCAGCGGGCCTTCGAGGAGCTCGGCCATCCCGGGCAGCAGTTCAACGACCGCGTGATCGCCGCCGTCGACGACCTGCTGCGCGCTCCGGAGCCGGAGCCTCCGATCCGGCTGAAGCCGGCGCGCGCCTTCTCCTACGCATTCGAGGACCCGGCGCTCGAGAGCCTGAACCCGGGCGCTAAGGCGATGATCCGCATGGGCCCCGAGAACGCCGCGATCGTCAAGGCCAAGCTGCGCGAGATCCGCTCCGAGCTGGTGAGCCGCTCGCGCAGCCCGGGAGCGGGTGCTGGACCTGGCTAGCGCCCCCGCGCGCGACGGGTAGCCTGGCTCCCGTGAACGCCCGCAGGAGATCCCGGACTCGGATCGCGGCCGGCGCCGCGCTGCTCGCGGCCGTCGCGTCGCTCGGATGCCCCGCCCCGGGCTATGACCCGAACTGGAGGTCCGAGGCCGAGCGCACGCTGGTGCTGCCGCTGAACCTCGTCGCCGCGATGCCCGAAGAGCTCACCGGCCGCGCCCGGCACGTCGATCGGATCCTGCTCGACTACCTCGCAGAGCGCGGAAAGGCGGTTCGGACGATCGGATTCCAGGACGCGTCTGCCGCCTGGCAGGCGGGCGAGGAAGATTGCCGGGTGGCGGCGGCGAAGGGCTGCGATCGGTTCACGCGCGTTGCAGCGTACGCAGCGCAGCGCCTCCGCGAAGATCACGACTACGACGTGTTGATCGTCCCCTATCTCCTCCTGCGCCGCGCGCGGACCAACGGGGAGGTGGCCTCGTTCGACGGCGTCGAACGCCCCGTGCAGGTGCCGGGATACGCATCGCACGGGCCCTACCGGTTCCGGGGCCGGATCCGGGCCGCCTCGCTCAAGGTCTTCGGATTCTCCCCGGACGGCCAGAAGCTCTTCGATGGCATCGGCGGCCTCGACGTCGTCGATCGGGTCGAAGCGTCCGACGAGCCCGGCCTCTACACGATCGCGGTTCGCGAGAACGCGCTGCGCGATTCCGACGCGATCCGCGAGGGCGTCGCGCGCGCGCTCAGCCCTTTCGTGCCACGTCCGAAGCCGTCGCGGAGCTGACGGCGCCGCGCGACTGGGCTAGGCGAGTCCCGCGCGAGCGTACAGCGCGAGCGTCTCGAGCTCGTCGATCGCGCGCTGCGCGCGCACGAGTCCGGCGCGGGCGATCTTCTCGCCCTGGAGCGCCCCGCCCGCGCCGGCGGTGAACGCGGCCGAGAGCCAGCAGTAGAGCGCGAAACGGCGCACGCCCTCGAAGGCCTCGGCCGGGTCGAGCGACGGACCGCCGTCGCGGCCGAGCGCCCCGCAGTAGCGCGCGACGAGCGCATGCTGGTGCGCCGCGCGCAGCTCGGACGGCAGCGAGTTGCACAGGAAGTACGCGAGGTCGCGCACGCCCGGCGCGCGCGCGAGCACCTGCCAGTCGAGGAAGCCGGGGCGGCCGCGCTCGAAGAAGAGGTTGCCGACGTGGCAGTCGCCGTGCACGAGCGTGCGCGGGCCACGCGCCCACTCGCGCTCGAGCGCGTCGCGGCGCGCGACGACCAGGCGCAGCGCGTCGCCGAACGAGCGCGGCAGGTCGGCGCCGAAGCGGCGGCGCGCCGCCTCGAGCATGCGCGCGGTCACCGCGCGCTCGAGGCGCAGGTCGCGCGCCCGGCTCTCGAGGCAGCGCACCCACGCGAGATCGCCGGCGAAGCGCGGGCTCTCCCAGAACGCCGCGTGCAGCGCGGCGAGCGCCTCGGCGACGGCCTCGGCCTGCGCGAGCGACGTGCGCTCGCCGACCGTGACGAACGAGGCGCCCGAGGCCTCGAGGTCCTCGAGCAGCAGCACGAAGCGGCGCGCTCCGGGGCCCAGCTCCGCCGCGTACGCGTCCGGCACGCGCACCGGCACGTCCGGGGCGATCTCGCGGTAGAAGCGCACCTCGTGCGCGCCGAGCCCCATCGCGAGCGCGAACACGCGCTGCGGGAAGCGCGCCGGCGTGAGCTTGACGAAGAGCGTGCGCGGCGCGCCTTCGGCCCCGCTCGCGTCGAGCGCGAAGCGCGCGCGCGTCGTCGTTCCGCTGTGGGTCTCGAGCGGACGCGCCGCGTGCACCCGTAGGCCCGGGAAACGCGGGGCGAGCGCGCGCTCGAGCCAGCGCGCATCGACCTCGGCGAGGTGCAGCGGCGGCGCGGCCCGGCGGCGCCCAGCCGCGGCGCCGGGCCGCCCGGCGGCGCCCCGCACCCGCCCCGCCCCCCCGCG
>CAZQYK010000259.1:0-3797 GCA_964597285.1 uncultured Spirochaetales bacterium | reverse complement strand
GCCCGATCCCGCTCGCGGCGCCGGTGATCACGGCGACCTTCCCGTCGACTTCCTGCATCCGATCGCTCCTCGGCGCGCGTGCGGTGCGCTAGGCCTCGCGCCAGCGTCGCGGTCCCCTGCGCACGCCCTCGAGCAGCGGCTCGAGGTCGGGCTGCTCGAGCGGGTAGCCCAGCGGGTGCGGCGGCCGCGGCTCGAGGCCGAGCGCCTCGAGCACGCGGCCGTGCTCGTAGTAGACCGCGTAGGTCTGGAAGATCAGACCCGGCAGGAAGCCGGGGTCCGACTCGGCATGCGCGCGCAGCGCGTCGGCGCGGTCGGGCGGGGCGAGCGCGGCGAAGCGCTCGGCGCCGCGCCCGCGCGCGACCGCATCGAGCGCGCGCAGGCCGTCGGCGATCGCCGCGAGCAGCCCGCCGAAGCGCTCGGCGACCGCGTCGGCGAGGCCGAGCTCGCCGGCGCCCGGGAGCCGCCCGTCGGCGCTCGGCGGCACGATCGCGTCGAGCACCGCGGCGAGCGCCTCGCGCTCGCTGGCGCCGAAGGGGGAATCGCTCACGCCGGGCTCCGTCCTCAGTCGAAGAGGTTCGCGAGATTGCGCTTGATCGCGTCGCCGACGTGCAGCGCCAGCGCCTGGATCGTGTTGGTCGGGTTCACCGCGGCGGCGGTGACGAAGACGCTGCCGTCGACGACGAAGAGGTTGCGCACGTCGTGGCAGCGGCCCCAGGCGTTCACGACCGACGTCTCCGGGTCGTCGCCCATCCGCGCGGTGCCCATCAGGTGCCAGCCGGCCGGCGGCAGCGGTGCGTCGACGTGGACGTCGAGCGCGCCGGCCGCCTCGAGCACCTCGCGGCCGCGCGCGACGGCGTGGTCGAGCATGCGGCGGCTGTTCTCGCCGAGCGTGTAGTCGATCCGCGGCGCCGGGATCCCGTCGGCGTCGACGAGCTCGGGATCGAGCGTCACGCGGTTGTGCGGCTCGGGCAGGTCCTCGCAGATCGCGACCATCCCGGCGCTGCGGTCCCAGAGCCCGGCGTAGGCCTCGTGGTGGCCGTCGCCCCACGGCACCCGCCCGGTCGACATGCCGAAGAGCGCGGTGCTCACCGGGCCCATGCCGCGCACCATCTCGAACGAGTAGCCGCGCAGGAAGCCGCGCGACGGGTCGCTCTCGTAGAACTCCTGGCTGACGATGCAGCAGCCGGTCGGGCCCTTGTAGCCCTCGAGCGGCTCCGGGAAGAGGCCGGTGACGAGCCCGTAGGGGTGGAACATCAGGTTGCGGCCGACGAGCCCGCTGCGGTTCGCGAGGCCGTCGGGGAAGCGCGGCGACGCCGAGTTCAGCAGCAGCCGCGGCGTGCCGACGCCGTTGCACGCGAGCACGACGATCTCGGCCTTCTGGCGCTGCTCGCGGCCGTCGGCGTCGTGGTAGATCACGCCGTCGGCCAGGCCGTCGGGGCCGAGCGTCACCTCGCGCACGCGGCAGCGCGTGCGCAGCTCGATGCCGGCGCGAAGCGCCGCGGGCCAGTAGGTGAGGTCGGTGCTCGCCTTCGCGCCCTGCGCGCAGCCCAGGATGCACGGGCCGAGGTTGATGCACGGCGCGCGTCCCTCGTACTCGCGCGTCGCGATCGCGCTGTCCGACGGCCACCAGTGCCAGCCGAGCTCGTCGAAGCCGCGCGCGAGCGTCTCGCCGAGCCGGCCGAGCGGCACCGGCGGCAGCACCGGCTGCTTCGGCGGGTAGGCCGGGTCGCCGGCGAGGCCCGCGACGCCCATCATCTTCGCGTTCACGTCGTACCACGGCTCGAGCGCGGCGTAGTCGAGCGGCCAGTCGTCGGCGATGCCATCGAGACTGCGGACGCGGAAGTCCGACGGGTGGAAGCGCGGGAAGTGCGCCGCGTACAGGATCGTGCTGCCGCCGACCGCGTTGAAGTTCGAGACGCGGATCGGCGAGTCGGCGTCGTTGATCGGGTAGTCCTCGCGCCGCAGGCGCGTGTTCGGCGACAGCGCGAAGCGGCCGAAGCGCTCCATCTCCCAGCCCGGGCGCGTGCTCGGGTAGTCGAGCGGGTCCATCCAGTCGCCCTGCTCGAGGCAGACGATCCGCATCCGCGTCTCGGCGAGGCTCCACGCGATCGCGGCGCCGGACGCACCGGCTCCGACGATCAGCACGTCGACGGGCTGGTCGCTCACGGGCGCGCAGGATAGCAGCGCACGGCGCCCGCTCGACGCGTGGCGTCTACGCGCCGACCGGCTCGGCGGTGCGGCCGATCTCGACGGCCGGGCCGCGCACGCGCACCCAGACGACGAGCGAGGTCGCGACGACGCCGAGGCCGAGCGCGAGCCCCCACCAGATGCCGGCGAGCCCCCAGCCGCCGCGCAGCCCGAGCCAAGCGCCGAGCGGGAGCCCGAGCCCCCAGTAGCCGACGGCGTTGAAGAACATCGCCGGCCGCGTGCGGCCCATGCCGCGCAGGATCCCGCAGCCGACGACCTGCGTGCCGTCGAAGATCTGGAACGCTGCGGCGATCGGCAGGATCGCCGCGCACGCGGCGACCACCTCGAGGTCGGGGGTGTAGATGCGCGGCAGCGCGTGCCGGAACACGACGAAGCCGAGCGCCGAGAGCGTCATCACGCCGGCGCCCATCGCGAACGACACCCACGCGGCGCGCTGCGCGCCGGCCGGGTCGCGCGCGCCGATCAGGTTCCCGACGCGCGTCGCCGCGCCCTGCGAGACGCCGAGCGGCAGCATGAACGCGAGCGCGGCCATGTTCAGCGCGATCGTGTGCGCGGCGAGCGGCAGCGCGCCGAGCCGTCGGGCGTGCAGCGCGGCGGCCGAGAAGGCCCACATCTCGAGGCCCGTCTGTACCGCGACCGGCAGGCCCAGCCGGGTGATCTCGCGCAGCCGCTCGGCGCGCAGCGCGGCGCGGCTCCACGGCAGCCACGCGCCGTGCTGAAGGCCGAAGGCCGCGGTCCACGCCACCAGGCCGGCGCATGCGAAGACGCGCGTCAGCGTCGTCGCGACACCGGCGCCGACGAGGCCCAGCGCCGGCGCGCCGAGATGGCCGAAGATCAGCACCCAGTTGAAGAACGCGTTCGTGACGTTCGCGGCGAGGATCACCCAGAGCGCCGCGCGCATGTGCTCGCGGCCCTGGAGGTACTGGCGCAGCGCGCTGTACGCGAGGAAGAACGGGATCCCCGGGATCTGCACGAGCGTGTAGGCGTGCGCCATCCGCGCGAGCCCGGGATCCTGGCCGAACGCGAGCAGCGCGCGCTCGGTGCCCAGCCACGTCGCCGCGACCGGAAGCGAGAGCAACGCGGAGAGCACGAGGCCCGACTGGAGCGCGCGGCCGGCGCGCGCGCCGTCGCCGGCGCCGTGCGCCTGTGCGACGATCGGGTCCATCCCCATCAGGATCCCGTTCGCGAACATCAGCGTTCCGAACACCCAGACGTTCGCGAGCGCGGCGGCGCCGATCGCCTCGACCGACACTCGGCCGACCATCAGCGTGTCGACGAATCCGAGCAGCATCGTCGAGAGCTGGGTCGCGGCGACCGGCACGCCGAGGGCGGCCATCTTGCGGATCTCGGCGCGCAGCGGGGACACGGGACGGGCTCCGGGCAGGCGGCGGGCTCGGCAGGGTAGGGATCGTGCGCGTCGAGCGCCGCCCCGTCTCCCCGGGGCCGCGTCGCCCGGCGCCGCGGAGCCTGCCCGCTATCCTGGCGCCGCGCGGCCCGGAGGTGCTCCCGTGAAGTTCGGCGTGCTCCAGTTCTTCAGCTGGCCCGAGCGGCGCATCGACCTCGCCCAGGTCTACGAGCGCGCGCTCGGG